>CAUWDF010000052.1:0-13097 GCA_963557245.1 uncultured Bulleidia sp. | reverse complement strand
GGACTTTTATTTTTTATAAGTGTTGCACTTAAAATGATAATTCATCTATATGAAAAGAACCATCTAGATAAAGCCTCTAGATGGTTCTAACAGGTTCAGATTGTATTTTATCTTTCGATTCTAGCACGATAGATTTGTTCGATGAGTCCTGCAATTAAGACAAGAATGCCAAGCCATACAAGATTGTTATATAGACATATGCCACCAATAACTAACATACCAATTCCTTGTACAATAGAACCGACTTTATAGGCTCTATGAATAAGAACATCACTCTTGACCCCTTGCATTGCATAACCACAATAATAATCAAATCCATTGAGAATGAGCAATGTACCTAAAGCGATGACGCCCCAGATAGGACTTGTTTTATAACCAATCAATAATGCAATAATTCCAGCAAGGATACCATTTGCCACACAGATACTTTGGCAGAATTCAAAATTATCCTTTGGATTTTTCGAATACGCTAGCATCTTAAACATATTATGTCCCTTCTTTCTTTTTATTTCATGAATGAACAAAGAGAAGAGTCTCCATTCTTGTACCGCATATTATTTTGATATGTCATATTGATCACATCCTTTATCTACTTATGTTGTAGCATATTGCATAAGAGATTTCTAAGAAATGTAGTTCCTTTTTTTACAGTTATAGGAAAGTATATAAATAAGTAAAAGAAAATAACAAATAGTTTAAAATACGATCTACAATATAAGATTAAGACATAGAAAAAGTCATTCCGAAGAATGACTTTTTATTTAAAGATTACAGTGTTTCGTGAGCGTTTCTTGCGATAACGTCTAACTGCTGTTCACGAGTTAAGTCGATGAACTTAACAGCGTAACCAGATACACGGATTGTGAAGTTCGCATATTCTGGCTTTTCTGGATGTTCCATAGCATCCTTTAACTTGTCGATACCGAAGACGTTGACGTTGAGGTGGTGAGCTCCCTGAGCGAAGTAGCCATCTAATACGTTAACGAGCTGGTGCTTTCTTTCTTCATCTGTATGTCCAAGAGCAGATGGAGAAATTGTAGATGTATTGGAAATACCATCTAATGCATATTCATAAGGGACCTTTGCAACAGAGTTCAGAGAAGCGAGGAGACCATTCTTTTCTGCACCATATGCTGGGTTAGCACCTGGAGAGAATGGAGCGAATGCTTCACGACCATCTGGTAATGCACCTGTAGCCTTACCATAAACAACGTTAGATGTAATTGTAAGGATAGATGTTGTAGGTTCGGAATCACGGTATGTGTGATGCTTTTCGATCTTATGTAAGAATTCCTTTAAGAGCCATACAGCGATATCGTCTGCACGGTCATCATCGTTACCGTAACGAGGGAAGTCACCTTCGATTTCATAGTCTGTAACAAGACCGGATTCATCACGGATTGTCTTAACCTTTGCATACTTGATAGCGGATAAGGAGTCAACAACGTGAGAGAAACCTGCGATACCTGTAGCGAATGTTCTTCTTACATTTGTATCAATGAGAGCCATTTCTGCTGCTTCATAGTAGTACTTGTCATGCATGTACTGGATGAGGTTGAGGATGTTGACATAGAGGTCAGCTAACCAATCCATCATCAAATCATATTTGTGCATAACTTCATCATAGTCGAGATATTCAGAAGTGATTGGAGCAAGTTCAGGACCTACCTGCATATGGTTGCCCTTCTTATCGAGGAACTTTTCATCCTTACCACCGTTGATTGCATAGAGTAAACATTTAGCGAGGTTTGCACGAGCACCGAAGAACTGCATTTCTTTACCAGTTTCTGTAGCAGATACGCAGCAGCAAATGCTATAGTCATCGCCCCAGATTGGACGCATAACATCATCGTTCTCATACTGGATAGAAGATGTAGCGACAGAAATCTTAGCTGCATATGTACGGAAGTTATCCGGTAAACGTTTGGAATACAGAACTGTTAAGTTTGGTTCTGGGGAAGGACCCATGTTCTCTAATGTATGTAAGAAACGGTAGTCATTCTTTGTGACCATGTGTCTACCGTCCTGGCCAAGACCAGCAACTTCCAATGTAGCCCAAACTGGGTCACCAGAGAATAATTCATTATAAGAAGGAATACGAGCAAACTTAACCATACGGAACTTCATTGTCATATGGTCGATGAGTTCTTGTGCCTCGGATTCTGTTAATGTACCTTCACGTAAATCTCTTTCGATATAAATATCTAAGAATGTAGAGATACGTCCAACGGACATAGCAGCACCATTCTGTGTCTTGATGGCAGCGAGGTAACCGAAGTATAACCACTGAACAGCTTCTCTTGCGTTCTTAGCAGGACCGGAAATATCATAACCATAGATTTCAGCCATCTTTTTCATTGCTTTTAAAGCACGAATCTGGTCTGCAATCTCTTCACGCTGACGGATGACATCATCTGTCATTGTTCCGTCACCGCAGTACTTCATGTCTTCCTGCTTGCCTTCAATCAGACGGTCGATACCATACAGAGCGACACGTCTGTAGTCACCAACGATACGTCCTCTTCCGTATGTATCTGGAAGACCTGTAACGATGTGGGAATGTCTCGCAGCACGCATTTCTGGTGTATAAGCATCAAAAACTGCCTGGTTGTGTGTCTTGTGATATTCGTTGAAAATCTGATCGAACTTTTCGTTTACTTTATAGCCATAAGTAGCAGCAGCTTCCTGTGCCATCTTAATACCACCATAAGGCATGAAAGCTCTCTTTAGTGGCTTATCTGTCTGAAGACCAACGACTGTTTCGAGGTCCTTGAGTTCAGGATCGATGTAACCAGGACCGTAAGCAGTAAGACCTGCAACGATTTCTGTTTCACATTCAAGAACGCCACCCTTAGCACGTTCTTCCTTCTGTAATTCCTGAACTTTGTTCCAGAGCTTGTTTGTTGCGTCTGTAGCGTCAGCGAGGAAGGATTCATCGCCGTCGTACTGTGTGTAGTTGTTCTGGATAAAGTCACGGACATTGATGTCATCGACCCAATGACCGCCAGTGAATGTTCTCCATTCTTCTCTCATCATTTTGCGTTTTCTCCTTGTAATAATAACTGTGCATAAGCAACACATTCCTCATTTGGTGTTTCCACATTTTCTAAGCGGTATGGAATACCAAGCTTTTCCCATTTGTAGGCACCAAGGGAATGGTATGGAAGTACTTCAATCTTTTGTACATTGGATAGGGTAGAGATGAATTCTCCAGTTTTCTTTAAGTCTTTCGGGTCATCTGTCCATCCAGGAACAAGAACCTGTCGAATCCAGATTGGTTTCTGGATTGTATCAAGATAATGGAACATCTCGAGGATATTGTCATTTGGTTTGCCCGTTAATGCGATATGTTTTTCACGGTCAATGTGCTTGATATCCATTAATAGCAGATCTGTAACCTTCATCAGACGTTCAAATTTTGTGAACCATTCTGGTTCTTTTGTGAAAGGTTCACCGGCTGTATCGAGACATGTGGAAATACCACGTCGTTTCGCTTCTTCGAACAATTCGATTAAGAAGTCGAGCTGTAGAAGCGGCTCTCCACCTGAGACGGTAATGCCACCGTCATTTCCCCAATAAGGACGATATCTTTCCGCAGTTTTCAGAATTTCTTCTGGGGTGCGGATGTCATCGGACTGCATATCCCATGTATCTGCGTTATGGCAGAATGCACAGCGTAATCTGCAGCCTTTCAGGAATACGATATAGCGGATGCCCGGTCCATCAACGGAACCGAATGTTTCGATGGAATGTATATAACCTTTTGTCATAAAGCCCTCCTCATAAAAAAAAGAAGTACATCGTATAAATGCAATGTACTCTCATTGGAAATGAAATTCTTTGATTATAATCAAATTTTACCTGAATTTGTAAATAATTTTTTTAAAGCATGACGATCGGTTACAACAATCTTCCCTTGTCCCTTTCTTTCAATCAGATGTTCTTTTTCAAAACGAGAAAGGGCACGCGATATTGTTTCGGGACGAAGCCCAATACTAGCTGCGATATCATCGAGCTTCAGACGTATGATACGTTCAGTACAACGCAGCTCTCTATCTAATAGGAAACCTGCTAAGCGTACTTCTGGGGAACGGATGGATAATAAGATGGCTTTTTCTTTGGCATCCGCAAGTTCGGTTGATAACATCGTGATGAGTCCCATCGCTGCTTCTGGATTGTTTGCTAAGATTGCCATAAATTCTTCTCTTCGAATCTCACAGATACCTACTTCGGTCAAAGATACAATAGAATAATGATAGCAAGCATCTTGCAGGAACATATCATGCCAGATTGCTTGTCCTTCATGTAAAATATCTAAAATATATTCATCCCCAGCAGGATCGATACGACATGTCTTAATACGACCGCTACGGATTATTAAGACGGATTGAATGTGATCGCCTTCTTGGGCTAATACAGTCCCTTTTGGATGTGTTGTGTGGATTGCATGTTCGGCAAGGATGTCTTGTGCTTCTTTTGGCAGAGCATTGAACAGACGAATCTGTTGCATACAGGAACTGTGATTCTTTTTAAATGGGCACATGGTTTCCGGTGCAGCTGTTACATATTTTTCCATAATTCTATTATACAAGGAATCAAAAGGAAGTTTCTATTTGTTTGCTTAGGGAATCTGAAGTCTAAGGTTTCTTTATGGATCACATGTATGAGTTGAAAAGAAATGAATCTGCCTGTAAAATTGTAAACTGTAAAAGAGGGCATTTTATATGGAAACAAAGAAAGACAGAGAATATTTTAAAAAGCTGGCTCATCAGCTGATGTTTGATCTTTCGGATGAGGAAGCGGATAAACTTGTTAGTGAGTTCGATGTTTTAGAAGGTCAGATTTCGCTTTTAGATGCTGTAGATACAGAAGATACGGAAGAGATGATCTATCCGTTTGAAGAACCAACAACATTCTTGCGTGAAGATAAAGTTACAAATGTAATTTCTCAAGATGATGCAATGGCAAATGTTACAAAAAAACTGGAAGGTCATTTTGTACTTCCTAAGGTGGTGAGATAATGATTAAAGAATTTGTACAAGATAGAGAACATGTTGTAGAACATGTTAAGGAAGCTTGTGAATGTGCAAAAGCATCACAGGATTCTTTAAATGCAATCATTACTTTTGTTGATCCTGAGGAACAGTTAGCATCTCTTCCAGAAGAAGGACTGTTAAGAGGGCTTCCAATAGCTATTAAAGATAATGTCAATACAAAGGGTATCCGTACAACAGCAGGATCCCGTATTCTTTCTAATTACGTACCAATTTATGATGCAGAAGTTACAAGACGACTCAAAGAAGCCGGTGCGGTAACAATTGCGAAGAGTTCTATGGATGAACTAGCCATGGGTGGTACAAATATGACTTGTTTTACAGGTATGGCTCATAATCCATGGAATCATGCACGTATGACGGGTGGATCTTCTGGCGGTAGCGCTGCTTTAGTTGCGGCAGGTGTTGTGCCAATGGCCATTGGTACAGATACAGGTGACTCGATTCGTAAGCCAGCTGCGTACTGTGGTGTTGTTGGGGTGAAACCAACTTATGGAAGAATTTCTAGATTTGGAGTTATTCCTTATGCTTCTTCTTTAGATCATGTAGGTTATTTTACAGGAAATGTAGAAGATGCTTGTGTTACATTAAAGGTATTAGCAGGAAGAGATGAAAGAGATATGACTTCTTCAACTCGTCCAGTAGAAGATTATTCTGCTTTATTAAATAGTGATGTTACAGGTAAGAAGATTGCTATTTTCGGTAATGTCATGAAAGATATTCAGAATGAAGAGACAAAGTCTATCTTCCAGTCTGTTGTAGAGAAGTTACAGGAACGTGGTGCAATTGTAGAAGAGTATAATTTTGAAGATACATTGATGAAAGCTATCCTACCTGCCTATTACATTATTGCGAACTGTGAAGCAACATCGAATGATTCCAACTTAGATGGTCTTCGTTTCGGTGTTCGTGAAGATGGTACAGATATGACAGAAATCATGACAAATTCTCGTACACAAGGCTTTGGTTCTATGATTCGTAGAAGATTTATCATTGGTTCTTACGGTCTATTTGAACAGAATCAGGATCGTATATTCCGCAAGGCACAGAAAGTCAGAAGAAAGATAGTAGAAGCAATGGAAGAATGTTTGAAAGAATATGATGCCATTATTGCACCAGCTTCTGGTGAGATTGCGCCATTATTAGAAGGAGCTGCAGATCAAGATCTGTTGAAGGATGATCATGCTGTATCAGAAAACTATATGGCAATGGCTAACTTCTCTGGTTATCCTTCTATTACACTTCCGATGGGATTTGAACAGGGATGTCCCGTTGGTATCAATGTTACATGTCGTGCATTTGAAGAAGTGGAAATGTTCGACATTGCAAAAGCAATTGAAGAAATTACAGGTCTGAAAGATCTTAGAGCGGAGGTAAAATAATGGAATACGATGTAACGATCGGTATTGAGATTCACTGTCAGTTAAAGACAAATACCAAGATGTTCTCAGGCGCTCCGACTTCTTTCGGAAGAAAAGCAAATACGTGTGTAAATGAAATTGACTTAGGTATGCCAGGAACAATGCCAGAAGTAAATAAAGAAGCAGTACGTAAAGCAGTTATGGCTTGTACAGCACTTCATTTAGATATTGATCCTTTGGTTAAGTTCGATCGTAAGAACTATTATTATTCGGACTTACCAAAAGGATTTCAGATTACACAGCAGTTCCACCCAATCGGTCGCAATGGTTATATTGAAATTGATACACCAGAAGGTGGTAAGAAGAAAATCCGTATCAATCGTATCCATATGGAAGAAGATACAGCGAAGCAGTACCATCTTTCTAAGTTATCTTTAATTGACTTTAACCGTGCTGGTACCCCATTAATTGAAATTGTATCGGAACCAGATATGCATAGTGGAGCAGAAGCAGAAGCTTATGTAGAAGCATTACGTCAGACACTCTACTATATTGGTGTTTCTGATTGTCGAATGGAAGAAGGTTCGATGCGTTGTGATACGAACGTATCTATTTCTCCTAAGGGATCTGGTGTTCTTGGTACAAAGAACGAAATCAAGAATATCAACTCTATTTCTCATATTGGTAAGGCTGTAGACTTTGAAATTGAAAGACAGAAGAAGTTATTAGAAGCTGGTGAAAAAGTCGAACAGGAGACAAGACGTTTTGATGATAAGACAGGTGAGACTGTCTTGATGAGAAAGAAAGAAGGCGATGTGGATTATAAGTTCTTCCCAGAACCAAATATCTTCCCAATTCGTCTTTCCGATGAATGGATTAAAGATATTCAGGATCATATGCCAGAACTTCCAGAAGCACGTAAAGTACGTTATGAAGAACAGTATGGCTTGAGTGAACATGATATTCATATCCTGATTTCGAATAAGGAAATGTCGGACTACTTTGAAGTTGTAACAAAGTATACAGAGAATGCAAAGAGCGCATGTAACTGGTTATTATCGGATATTAGTGCATGGTTGAATGCACATGAGACAACAATTGACGCAGCCGGTCTGAATCCGGAAAATCTTGCTAAGCTTATTAAGATGATTGATGATGGTAAGATTTCGAATGCACAGGCAAAGAAATTAGTCGATGATCTGATGGAAGGAAAAGATCCGGAAAAGGCTGCTGAAGAAAAGGGATTGAAGCAGGTATCGGATACAGGCGCAATCTCTAAGATGGTCAATGAAGTACTGGATGCGAATCCGCAGGCAATTGAAGATTTCCGTAATGGTAAAGATAGAGCGGTTGGATTCCTTGTAGGTCAGGTCATGAAGAAGTCTCGTGGACAGGCGAACCCAGGTATGGTATCGGGTCTCTTGAAAGAAGAACTTGCAAAGCGTATTGCGTGATTGTGGCAATTATCTCTCTAAAAAGCTACAATAAGAGAACGGAGAAAATTTATGCCAGAAAAGAATAAGAACAAGGCTTCTCGTAAGCCTGCTAAGAAAAATAAATCTTCCCATATTACGAATGTAACATTTTGGGTGTGTTTATTGCTTGTATTGGCTCCATTTGTCGTATTAGGTTGGATTGTTGTATCGACATCGATGGATACCGGTACACCTATTATGGGAGATCGTTATAAAGATGATTTAGATCCAGCTATTACAAAGAAACAGATGGATTCTGTTACAGATACAGTAAAAGCAGTTGAGGGTGTGGACGATGCATTTGTATCTATGACATCAGCTACATTGCGTGTGTATGTGGATATTCCAGATACTGCGGATGAAGCAACTGCAAATGCAACAGCAGATAGTGTCTATGCTGCAGTGAGCTCTGTATTGGATCCAGCCACTTATTTTACACGTACGGATTCTGAGAAAATGTATGATTTAGAGATTCATGTTTATACACTTCCAGAAAGAACAGATGCCGAAGGTGAGAACTTCGTATATGTAATTGATACAAAAACATCAAATATGGCGGAACCAGCAAAGCAGACGGTCAGTGTTGCTAAAGATCAGGCTGTTGCCGATCAGTTAAGACAGGATGTCATCGACCGTAAAGCTGCGGAAGAAGCACAGAAAAATGCGGAAGCGCAGCAAGACACTGGTGAAGGTGGAGAAGTCCAGATTGGTGAAGATATCAATGATAGTGGAGAAGAAGCTCCAGCTCAGTAAGCAATAGGGAAGGGCATTTGATTGCCCTTTTTTCAATCTTATGGAAAAAAATGAAATTTATGAAGCCGTTTGTACCGGCTATACCGAAGATGGTCTCGGAGTTACAAGAATTAATGGTGCTGTTATTTTCGTTCCAGGTTTAATTCTAGGAGAAGAAGCAGAAATAGGTATTACACGTATGAAGAACAGTTATGGTTATGGAAGAATTGCAAAACTGTTAAAACCTTCGGAACACCGTGTAGAACCAAAATGTGAAATCAGTCGTCCTTGTGGTGGATGTCAATTACAGCATATGGATGATGAAGCACAGAAATTATTTAAAGAAGATAAAGTAAGAGATTGTTTCCGTAGAAATGCAAATATGGATCCAGAGATTCAATCAATCTTACGTGTGGATCCTGTATGGAACTATCGTAATAAGGTACAAATTCCTGTTCAGTTCAATAAAGGACAGGTAGAGATGGGATTTTATCAAAATCATACAAATCGTATTATATCGAATGCACGTTGTTATGTAGAAACTGAATTATCCAATGAGATTACAGATTTCTTTAAAGAGAATCTTGCTGAGTTTGGATGTGCAAAAGAGTTCCGTCATGTTTTGATCAAGCATGCACATCGTACCGGGGAAAGTATGGTCGTTATGATTGTTCGTAACTATCCTTTCCACAATTCGGAGAAGCTCGTTGCGAAGTTACAAAAGACTTTTCCACAATTAACTTCTATTTCTGCAATTGTCAATCGAAGAGATGACAATGTTATTTTGGATGGAAAAGAGATTTTAATTGCAGGTCGATCCTATATTGAAGAAGAACTTTTAGGTTGTCGTTTCCGGATTTCGGCGAAGTCTTTCTATCAGATTAATCCATATGCGACATCTGTTCTTTACTCCAAAGCAATTGAGTTTGCGCAATTAACAGGGAATGAGACTTTGATTGATCTATACTGTGGAACAGGAACAATCGGTATGATTGCTTCTAAGCATGCAAAGGAAGTATATGGTATTGAAATCGTCCCACAGGCCATTGAAGATGCGAAAATCAATGCAGAACGCAATGCAATCCACAATATACAGTTCATCAATGCAGATGCGCTAAAGGGTGCACAGATGTTACTGCGATCTAAGATCAAAGCGGATGTTGTGATTGTCGATCCTCCACGCAAAGGATGTTCGAAAGATACATTAGATGCGATTGTTAATATTGCGCCAAAGCGTCTTGTCTATGTTTCTTGTGATCCAGCAACACTTGCTAGAGATGTTAAAATCTTAGATGAAGAAGGCTATCAGCTAGAAAAGGTACAGCCAGTAGATATGTTCCCACAGAGTGTACACGTTGAGACGGTTGTCTTGTTGGGTAGGAAAAAATCCACCGAGGATATGGTATATGCGTATGTGGATTATGAGCCAGAAGATGATACGTATTTACAGGGCATGAAAGGTAATGCAACGTATCGAGAAATTAAGGAATGGATAAAGGCAGAATATGGAATGTCCGTATCTTCTCTTTATGTAGCACAGATAAAAGACAAATGTGGCTTTGAGAAGCGTCAGAATTACAATATAGGCGAAAATAAAGCTCATGTGCCGAATTGTCCGCCTGAGAAGGAAAAAGCGATTTTAGAGGCATTTAAACACTTTAGAATGATATAAGAGATAGTGGGTAGGAAAGGTTCGACAGGAATCAGGATACTGAGGAATGTCGAACTCTTTTTTTTTTGCTTGAAATAGATACAAAGTAGATATTTTTAGCTATAAAATTAGTGATTGGATTTACTATAAAATCAGAAATCCCGCACTGGCACTGGATAAACGCACGATTGAAAAATAATTAAAAAAGTGGGTAGGAAAATATAACGAAATGTGATATAATATAGAAAAATAGAAAAAATATCAGAATAAATAGAAAACAAACAGGAGGTATAAAACTATGGCTGCCAATAAAACGATTGGAAATATTCCATTGGGTGAAAAAATGAATCTGTCTATTGCAGAAGCATCTGTTTATACAGGAATTGGACAGGTGACATTGAGAAAATGGTTAAGAGAGCCGGATTGTCCATTTTTAATTTGGGTGGGTCCGAAGAAAATGCTGGTTCGCCGACAGGAGTTAGAGGATTATATTCATTCTAAGACCGTGTTCTTTGACAAAGAAGAAAAGGAAAAGTAAAATACAAAGAAAAAACAGCTACGAATGGGCGTTCGTAACTGTTGGTTGGTTTATGGCATTGTGGATAAATGCAATATTTTATAAGTTAATTATAGCAAAAAAATGTCCATAAATCAACCGATTTTCAAAATTTAATATGAGAATTATGAAAAGGAGTTGAAAGCTATGGGAAATGATAGAATTTCAATTATGCATAGAGTAACAATGGAAACATTGGAAGACATTAAATCAAATACGCAAAGTGTGACACCGGAAGAAGTAAGAAATCAGATTATGGAAAATGTCCGTGGTGCTGTGAAATTGGAAAATGTGAATCGTGAAAAAGGAGAAAAAATAAGGCTTGCAGAAACCTTATTACCACAACAAGTCGCATGGGTATTAAACACATTACATCCAATTTGCTTAATCGAAACAATTGATGGTCGTAATGACGATACAGGTAACATTCTGGGATTGTATCAGGAAGATGGACTGGACGAAGGTATTTATATTACTTCAGAGGATGTATTTATTAAAATAGCGAGAGAATATCATCCATTTATTTCAACAGGTGACTTGAATGAAATGTTTGCTTGTTTGAAGGATTGTGCTCCACGAAAGCAAAAATGCAAAGCAAAAAACTTGATTGCCGTAAACAATGGAATCTTTGATTTTGACACGAAGCAATTACGTCCATTTACACCGGACCTGGTGTTTCTGTCAAAGTCCAGAGTAAGTTATAAAGTAAATGTACAGAATCCAGTGATTCATAACAATGACGATGGAACAGACTGGGATGTAGAAAGTTGGATGGCAGATTTATCGGATGACCCAGAAGTTGTGCATCTGTTATGGCAAATCTTAGGGGCAATTATCCGACCGAATGTGGCATGGGATAAATCTGCTTGGCTGTATTCCGAGTCTGGAAATAACGGAAAAGGAACCCTTTGTGAATTGATGAGAGAGTTATGTGGAAAGAAATCCTATGCAGCGATTCCACTTGCGGATTTCGGTAAGGATTTTTATCTTACACAACTCTTAAATGCCAGTGCTATTATCGTCGATGAAAATGACGTCGGAACGTATATTGATAAAGCTGCAAATTTAAAAGCAGTTGTTACGGGAGATGCTATTATGATTAACCGTAAATTCAAAGACCCGATTACTTATCAGTTCCGAGGATTTATGGTACAGTGCTTAAATGAAATGCCGAGAGTAAAAGATAAATCGGATTCTTTTTACAGAAGACAGATTTTCATTCCATTTACCAAATGTTTTACTGGAGTAGAACGAAAGTATATCAAACAGGATTACTTACATAGACCGGAAGTGCTGGAATATGTATTACATAAAGTATTGCACATGGATTATTATGAATTGGATGTTCCAGCAAGTTGTCAACAGGCATTAAATGAATATAAGGAATTTAATGACCCAGTACGACAATTTGTTTCAGATATTTTTCCAGAATTACAATGGGATTTGGTTCCGTTTACATTCTTATATGATTTATACAAAGCATGGTACGTAAAGAATGTCGGAAGAAGTGACGTTGTTGGGAAACAGGTATTCATTAAAAATCTGATAGCTGTATTAGATGAAAATTCTGAATTTATCTGTGAGGATAAGTCAAAAAAATACAAACCGAGTACAAAAATGGACAAAGCAGAACCGCTGATTGCGGAATACGATTTAAAGGATTGGATGAATCCTATGATGTCCGGTAGTCATGACATCGAGAAACGATGTCATCCCGTGTTACAAGCCAATTATAGAGGAATTATTAGAAACGATAATTAAAAGATGGAGACGGCACGATGTGCCGTCTCTAGTTAGGTGTCCAGCTACGCTGGACTTATAGGCTTTGCTTCGCAAAGCCGGACATAATACAGAAAAAGCTTAGAGGTAATGCTGTAAGAGCATTACTTTTTTTGTGGAAACGAAGGGCGGTACCATTTTTGAAAACAAAAATGGTACCCGCAATCCCTGATGTACACTAGGATTTCTTAAAAAGTACCATTTTTCCATATATATTCTCTATAATATTACGCGGGTGTACTATTATCAATACTTTGTGTAATGTATTGATTTAGGTAAAAAAAATATATATTATAGGAGAGAAATGCTGGAAAAACGGTACCGAAGCACTTTTCCTAGTGCTGGTGCGGTTTTTCCGGTACCGTTTTTATTTTCAAAAATGGTACCGAGAAATTTTACAGGCACTCCTCATTTCGAGATTTATTTTGTATCACTGCTTATTACCTGATGCTCTGCCCTCTGGGCAGAGCATCGTCTATCTTCCCCTTC
>CAUWDF010000051.1:0-13146 GCA_963557245.1 uncultured Bulleidia sp. | reverse complement strand
TCGCAGGTATCTCTGCTGTAACAGCAGGATCTGCTGCAGCTGTTCTTGCAATGCGCAAGAAGGAGCACAATAACTAATTAAAATCCCTCTATTCCTTAAGAGTGGGCTATGATAGCTCACTCTTTTGTTGTGAAAGGAATAAGGTATAATACATTTATTCCCCAGGAAATAGAAATGAGGCCATATGATACGTCCAATTGTTAAAGATGCGTTTTTCCTATCTCAAAAGTCTACCGAAGCAACTTCAGAAGATGCTCCTGTTATACAAGATCTGATCGATACATTAAAGTTTCATAAACAGGAATGTATCGGCATGGCAGCGAATATGATAGGGGTTTTAAAATGCATTCTAATAGCCGATACAGGCGCAGAATACTTAATCATGGTTAATCCAACGATCATACGTCAATCTAAGCCTTATACGACACAGGAAGGCTGTTTATCGCTGTCTAGTCAACGTTCTACAACACGTTATGAGAAAATAGTTGTAGAATATCTGGATTCTACTTTTCATAAGAAAACCCGAACTTTCACGGGTAAGACAGCGCAGATCATTCAACATGAGATGGATCATTTTGAAGGAATCTTAATTTAGTTGATATTTTGTTCTACTTTATCGATATCCTTAAGACTGATATAATGATTTCACTATGAAAAGAACTATATTATGTATCTTACTTGCAATCGTTCTTTCTGGTTGCAGTATAAATGGAAACGGTTCTTCTGTTTCCTCTTCCGATATGTCTTCGGCAGAATTTTCGGAACATATAGGGAATGCTCTTCATGCATACCACGATTCCTTTCAGAATCAAGTTAAGAAAGATTCCTATGCGGTAGGTGTAAAAAACACATATACGATGTCTTATAGTGATGATTCCGAAGATATCTTTTCTTTCGATGGTGTATTAGAAGTACAGGATGCGAATACCGATCCAATCGCCCATATGACACAACATATTGCTTCTGGTGGTGTCGAATTCAATTCCGAAGGGTATTATTATAGCGGTCGTCTTTATAATGATTACAATGGTATACAGTATTATGAAGACATGGATTTTAGCTCTCTGCAACAGACTTTACTTGTACCGGTCAATCCATATGAGTTTCAAGATTCTATGATTACGACCATGAAAGCAGAAGATGGAAAAGATGGTTCGATTCAATTTGCTTTCTCTTTAGATAAAGCGAAAGCAGGAGATTTATTTTCGGATCGTTATGATTCTTATGGGCTTAAGTCTTATGAGGATTATGAAGTGATATCTTCTAAGATTATAGATATATTTGATTCCGAAGGTCATTTTGTAAAAGAAAAAGCAGAATTTGATATTCAAGTCTCTTATGAAGGACAAGAAGTTAAAATACATTATTCTTCGGTGGTGGATTTCTTAAAGATCAATCATACAGAAGTATCGATTTCAGATGAAAAGAAGAATGCTTTAAATCAATTTGTGAATTATAAGGATATTGATGTGGATTCTATCTCCCAAGGGGAGACATATGATGATCGACCAGAAGATACGATCGAAGCAACATTTAAGAAGCGTCTAGTGAACCGCTTAGGTTATAAAGAAATTTCGACTAATGTCTATCGAGATGAGTTCAATACGAATGAAATGTATTCGATTGATTTCAATAATCATACATTCTCTTACTCTCGTTATTCCATTGAATATATTTATAACTGGAAGACAGACGTAGGCGCGATGGATGCTTGTACGTATGACTTCCGAGATGATCAAAAAGGAATCGATTGTGAAGATACGACTTTAGAAACAATTCAAGATGTGAAGTCCTATTTAGAGATGGAGTTATATTACTGTGGATTATCGTTAGATGATCTACAAGCAGAAACAAATTCATAAAGAAAGAGGAAGAAAATGAAAGCAGTTATTACCGTAGTAGGCAAGGACCGTCCAGGTATTCTTGCATTTGTTGCCACAAAGTGTGCTGAGAAGAGTGTCAGTATTGTGGATGTAACCCAGAAAGTTCTCCAGGATCTTTTTACAATGATTATGATTGTAGAACTTCCTGAAGGTTATGCACTTGATGAGATGGCTTCTACATTCGAAGAACTTGGCAATCAGGAAGGTTTGAAGATCTATGTTATGCAGGAAGATATCTTCAATGCCATGCATACAATTTAAGGGGAGTTTCTATGTTGACAACAGTATCTGATAATATTCTTGAAACAATACGTATGATTGAAGAAGAGAACTTAGATATCCGTACTATTACAATGGGTATCAGTCTTCTAGATTGTGCAGATTCTGATATCGATCGCTCTTGTAAGAAGGTTTATGACAAGATCACAACTAAAGCAAAGGATCTTGTTAAAGTAGCGAAAGATATTGAACGTGAGTATGGTATTCCAATCATTAACCAGAGAATTACTGTCACACCAATTGCGATGCTTGTAAGTGCTTCGGGAGGAAATCCAGTCAAATATGCAAAGACACTTGACGCAGCTGCGAAAGCAGTAGGGGCTTCCTTTATTGGTGGTTATTCTGCTTTAGTACAGAAAGGCATGACAGAAGGGGAAAGAGCTTTGATCGAATCGATTCCAGAAGCTCTTGCGACAACGGATATTGTATGTTCTTCCGTTAATATTGGTTCTACGAAAGCTGGTATCAACATGGATGCCGTTAAGATGATGGGGCAGATTGTTGTGAAATGTGCAGAACTAACAAAGGACAATCAGTGTTTTGGTGCTTCTAAGTTGGTTGTATTCTGCAATGCAGTTGAAGACAATCCATTCATGGCCGGTGGTTTCCATGGTGTGTCTGAACCAGATGTTGTAATCAATACGGGTGTATCTGGGCCAGGTGTCGTACGAGAGGCAATCCGTAAAGCAGGTCCAGACGCTTCTATGAATGAAGTTGCTGAGATTATTAAGAAAACAGCGTTCAAAGTCACACGTATGGGTCAGTTGGTTGGCTCTGAAGCAGCGAAGAGATTAGGAGTTCCATTTGGAATCGTAGACCTTTCCCTAGCTCCTACACCTGCTGTAGGTGATTCGGTTGCTCGAATCTTAGAAGAAGTTGGTATCGAGACTTGTGGTGGTCCTGGTACAACTGCAGCTCTTGCTATGCTGAATGATGCTGTTAAGAAGGGTGGCGTTATGGCCTCTTCTTCTGTTGGTGGTCTTAGTGGCGCATTCATTCCGGTATCGGAAGATGCGGGTATGATTGAAGCTACTGAAAAGGGTGAACTGACAATTGAAAAGTTAGAGGCTATGACTGCGGTATGTTCCGTAGGTCTCGATATGATTGTTATTCCTGGCGATACAACACCAGAAACAATTTCTGCAATTATTGCGGATGAAGCTGCCATTGGTATGATCAATACAAAAACAACCGCTTGCCGTCTGATTCCTGCTATTGGACTCAAAGAAGGAGAGCATCTTGTATTTGGCGGACTTCTTGGCGAAGGCCCAGTTATGCCAGTTAAGAAGAGTAAACCAGATGTTATGATCAATCGTGGAGGAAGAATTCCATCTCCAATGAACTCTTTAAAGAACTAAAAAAAGTCCTGCTGTAGGATATCTGCAGCAGGTTTTTTTTTGGAATTAGAGTAAGGAAAGCAGATCGTCTTTGCTGAGCTTACTGGAGGAGATTCCTTCACCAGATAAGATTCTTCCAGCGAGGTCACTCTTTTCATTTTGCATCTTTAAGATACGCTCTTCGATCGTATCCTTCATGATGAGACGATATACGGTTACAACATTTTTCTGGCCGATACGATGAGCGCGGTCACTTGCCTGATTTTCTACGGCTGTATTCCACCATGGATCATAGTGGATAACAACATCTGCAGCCGTTAAGTTAAGGCCAGTACCACCCGCCTTTAAGGAAATACAGAAGACAGGTACGTCATCCTTTTGGAAAGCTTCTACCATACGGGCACGTTCGTCTTTCTTTGTTGAACCAGTCAGTACATAGAATGGAATCTCGGCTTCTTTTAAAGAGTCTGTGATTTCATCCAGCATTGTTGTGAACTGTGAGAACAGTAATACTTTATGTCCTGCTTCAACAGCATTCTTCAACATATCCATACACATTTCTTTTTTTGCACTATTGGACTTATAGTTCTCATAAAGAAGCGATGGGTCGCAACAGATTTGACGTAAATGGGTCAGTTCGGCTAGGAAGTGTACCTTTTCCTTCTTGAACTGTTCGTCGCTCTTGCTTTGGATATCTTGCTTGAGACTCTGTACACGTGCATCGTAGAGTTCTTTTTGTTCGCCTTCGAGAGGAGCGTAATAAACTTCTTCTAGCTTTTCTGGTAAGTCTTGGAGAACATCTTTCTTTAAACGTCTTAAGACGAATGGAGCAATCATTTCAGTTAATTCACGTTCTGTGAAGTCATCTTCTCCACGTGTAATAGGAGCTTCGAATCTTTCGCGGAAATGGTTATAGCTATGAAAGTAGCCAGGTAACATATATTCAAAGATAGACCATAGTTCACTTAAACGGTTTTCAATTGGTGTACCGGTTAAAGCAATCCGGAAAGCAGCACGAATTGCTTTAACACCCTTTGAGGCAAGGGTCCTTGCATTCTTAATATATTGTGCTTCATCAATGACCTCACAATCAAAAATCATAGAGGAATAGGATTCGATATCACGTTTTAATAGGTCATATGATGTAATCAATACTTCATTCTTTCCAGAAGATTCAATTAATTTTTTACGTTCTTCGGCATTGCCGGAAATAATACGAGAATGCAATTCTGGTAAGAAACGATTGATCTCATTGGACCAGTTATAGACAAGGGAAGCTGGACATACGATAAGACTTCTTCCTTTTCCTCGTCTTGTGCCAAGGAAAGAGATGACCTGTAATGTTTTACCTAAACCCATTTCATCCGCAAGAAGACCACTGAATCCATTATCTTTCAATGCACATAACCAACGGAAACCTTCTAACTGATACGGACGTAATGTAGCACGTAATTCTTTTGGTGGGTCATATTCCTTACCTTCTGTAGCGTTCATGCGCTGGATTAAAGAGACGAAAGACTTGTTCTGCTTTATTTCATAGGCAGCACGCTTGGAAAGCTTCTCGAGGTATCTAGCACGGTATAGAGGGATATTCTCTACGTGACCTGCTGTAATATCTGCTGATGTTAAATTTAGTGTATCTTTTAAAGTAGCGAGGTCTTTTAATGTATCATCATTTTCAATGAAAGTTCCATTCTTTAAACGATAGAACTTCTTTTGTGGATCATAACGGTTCAAGATTTCTGCTAATTGGCTTTGTGTCAATGTTTCTGTTACAAAGTCAAGCTGTAATAGATCGTGTGAGGCAGAAATACTGACCTTGACATGATCCATAGGTTTGATTTTTAAACGTTTTAAGCTATCGGATACATATACTTTTGCTTGATTCGAAAGAGCTGGAATACCTTCTTTAATCAGACGATATGTTAAATCATCACTATTGATCAAGACAAGCTTTCCTTCTTCTTTTGAAGTAAATGGGAACCACTGTCCCGCATAAGCAAGTAACTTTGATTCACTTTCTCTATCACGTACCGAAAGATCCGATTCATCTTTGATGATATTATAATCTTTCTCATCATAAATCGCTTTAATCTCACATGTGATATGACCATTCTTGAGCATATCCATGTAGATAGAATACTGTGCTTTCACTTGGCGGTACAGATTTGGATCGTAGCCTGTTGTCTCCGTTCTTGCCTGTGCCGATACAATTGGATAGACACATTTTGTGAAAGCACGTAGATCCTTCTCTTCAAAGAAAGCACCTTCTGATTCGGATTTTAATAAGAGATCTATGACAGGTAATGCATCTGCATACTTTCTCTGTTTGTAGATGATGTGATTGATTTCATCAAAAGAGTAGATGTAGTCATTTCCTTCATAATATGGTGCAGCATTTCCTGATAAGAGGACACCATCTCCGGTCTTTTGGATATGAATCTGTAAAGAACGAGGTTCCTCTTGAATGGTATATGGTGTTAAGAAACCTGTTTTTGTGTCTGCGACACGGACATCGACACCTTTTAATACATTGAAGAACATATCTAAGTAGGTGCCTTTTAAAGAAAGATTACGTTTTAAGCCTTCTTCTGGTTCATAATATAAAGTGGAATAGTAGCTATGAATCGATGGCTTAAATGTATTTGTATTTGCGCCAAAGTCTGTAATCAAAGAAACAAGGTCACGGCATTCTGGGCGGAAAGAAGATAATACATGTAAGAACTCGAGCTGTTTTCCATAACGGTGCATTTTATGACCACGCATATCGTCGGCAAAATTACTCATATCTTGTAAGATATATAGATTTCTTTCACTTGTACCGAGACGGAATTCTACATTTAAAGAATGTTCAGTCTCACTATCTCCAAGAATATCGACTTCTAAGTAGACAGAAGCGGTATCTTCTTTTGCTAGAAGTGGTTGGTTTGCTGCAATTGTATTTAGAAGTTCGACGGCAGAAGGATCGGTATGACGGATGGTCTCTGTAGAAGGTTGTACAGAAACTGGTTTCTTTTCTTCTGGCTCTTCTAGGTCAGCTTTTTGTGCTTCTTCTTTCATGCGATGAATGAGTACGGCAGCGACATGTTTACATTTATCGCCAGTTTTAGCGGCAGTTGGACAGTCACAAGTACGTGCAAGGATGCTGTTGCTGTTCAAAGGAAGGGTAATATCGACACAGTGTGGTTCTTCGTCAGTATCGCTCTGAACCTCTGCACAGATATAGATCATTCCTTCGCTGACTGTTTCACTATAATCAAGAATCTGCCCTTTTTCTTCAACGACAAGACCTTGTGTATAATTCTTTTCGCCTATACTAGATGTGATGACATTTTTATCCAAAGTTAAAACCCCCAATTTTTCCATCCGTTATTTTACCATGAACATGTATAATAAGAAAAAGGATATGAAGAAAAAAAGTTTAAAAGAGATACATGATAACGCTAGAAAGAACCATGTTCCTATCATGTTAGATGATGGAATGGCCTTTTTAATGGATTTTATTCGGCAACATGAAGAAATTAGAGACATATTAGAAATTGGTACTGCTGTTGGATATTCTTCTATCCAGATGGCTCGTATCCGTTGGGATATGGAAATTGATACATTGGAAGTCAATCCAGATATGGCACGTCTTGCACAAAAGAATATCGTTTCGGAAGGGTTAGAGGATCGGATTCATGTTCATTTAGGAGATGCTTCGGCTTATGACACGACCAAGATCTATGATCTTGTATTTGTGGATGCAGCTAAGTCACAGTATCGCCGTTACTTAGAGCATTTTTGGAAGAATACACGTCCAGGTAGTTTCTTTATTTTTGATAATTTGAATTTTCATGGTCTTGTGGATGATGAGTCCCAGACATTGAACCGCAGTACACGGCAAATGATGCATAAAATAAAAAAATTCCGTACGCATATCTTACAAGATGCAAGATTTGATACAGAATTTTATGATATTGGAGATGGTATCGCTATTTCGGTTCGTAAAAAAGAATCACACGTAATGGATTAAAATATATAAAATCGCAGCTAGTGCGATAGAAGCAAGTCCGAGCAATAATCCGATGAGATTATTCGTTTGAACTTGCTTTTTGTATTTTTCGAGATCGATCTTCGGTTCTTTCATACGATAGGAATGGTGTGTTCTGTTCTTGCCCATATAGATTGCGATAGCGATAACTATAAATGATGGAGGAACTTAAGAGGGTACGTTCTTGTACAATGAGCTCTTCTTGGATCGTAAAGGAAGGACTAAGAGGAATATTCTTTTTTTGTTCGCCATTCTTTTGATAACGTTCTCCTAAGAGGGTAATCGTATCTCCTTGTCGGAGAGGGATTGTTCCTTTGGCTTGGATTTGTGATGGATAGAGACGAATCGCATGGGTCGCTTGATAACCATCCTCTTTGATTTCAATGGGGATATAGACTTCTTTCGCATTGAGAATAGCTGGTACATAGCCAAGGATATAAGGGTCCTCCACAGGATTTTGGTATAAGAAAGCAGGATGTCCATTGATATGAATCCATTTTCCGAAGAAAGTAGGTGGAATATTCTTGAGGGCATGTGTATTTTTGAATTTTTGTTCTCCAAGTAGTACATAACCATTGGCAGATTCAATGGCTGGAGTGATTGTGATGGAATCTAGGGCAGCTGGATTACTGGTTTGGAAAAAGATATCCTGTTTGCGGAATGATAGATGGAAAGTACTATCCTTCTCTCTATGGACATAAGAAACGGCCTTTTGGATATCTTCTTTATCCCATAAGATGTTTGTGCCGAACTGTCCTTCTAGGGCATCTGTATCGGTACATAGTTGATAGAGTTCTTCTTCCTTCAAGTCAGGTATGGTAACCTTTTCGTTCTTTAACAAAGAAATGAAAGGAGGTGAAGTATGGGAACTAGCGATACGTCCAATGGCAGTATAGAGACTGAATAGACGTAAAGAATCCATATATTCAGAACCGACATGTAGGTTATGGAAAAGGGAATAGAGAGAACTGCTTTCGGTCAGGTCATGAAATGGAACATAGGCACTGAGACCATTGGCGTGCGGCATATTTGCAGTCCTTCTGTATTTGACAGAAGATAAGAGAACTTTGGCGAGATCTTTATCGTCGAGTTCTAGAGCAAAGTCACAAAGATCGATCTGATCGGATTCATAGGCTGAAGAGAATTCTTGGGTATTTTGTCTCGCATTTGCAATCTTTTTATATTCTCCATTTTCAATGCGATTCTGTATCCTGGAGCCGAACTGTTCGATAGCATGGGGTAAGAATGTATCAATTTCGGAAAGATCGATGAAAGACATGGCATAGCGATCGTGGATATTTTCTTGCATGGATACAAGCGCGTACGAATCTAGAATCACTTTTCCTAAGGATAGTGTAGGGATGGAAGGGGCGGCATAGAGGCTTGTGAGCCAGCTTGTGTAATACCAGCCCTTCGCTTGTTCAATGGCTTCCGAGGCAATCATATAGTCCGCATATGGGGCGATTGCAATCGCATTTTCAATTGTTGCGGTAAGACCGGCATCAAACCCAATAAAATCATAGTGTACCCCAGAATCTTGGAGTGCTTTTGCAATAGTGTCGGCACGTAAAGAACGTTTTGGATATGTCTCATCAAAACCGAATCCATGTGGGGATGTTCCGCCATGATCCCAGAAGATGAGGTCATAGCGATCGGCTGGATAGGCGGTCGTTCCCCATCTTAAAAAAGAAGATAGGGTAGAAGAGTCTGCCATTGAAATATCTTTTGTATCTTTGCTGAGACATTCGAATGTATTTCCACTGACTTTCCATCTTTGAATTGTGTTGGATTGAAAAGAAGAATTCTGCCAGTTTGTTGTACCACCGGTTTGTAATAGAACATTGACATTCTTATTTGAATCAGCATATAGGATTTCATTTAGATCGGCTGTTGCAAGACCTTGTTCGCTCTCTAAGTCAGAACCGATCATATAGATTAATACGGTTGCGGTATCTGTTCCATCTCCTTTTAATTGTGTAAAGTGTGGTCGTGAACCACGGGCGACAGATGTATTCAAGGTTGCGGTGTTGGTATCGTCATACGTATTGTCTGGATTTCTGTCCGCGTAATAATAGGTTGGTTCTGGATGTTTCTGTAATGTAAGGAAGAAAACGGATCCTATGCATAGACATAAAAAGAAGATACTATATTTTTTTATTTTTGTTTGACGCATATTTCCTCCTACTCCATATTACCATGAATGGAAATGTGCGTAGAAAAGATATCCTATCTCCTTTTTGATAAAAAAATTTATTTTATTTAGATGAAATAAAATGGCTTATTTATAGCGCTTTTTAGTATTTACAAAAAAACATATAAAAAATTCATAAAAAAAGCTTGCATGAAATGTTGATTAATGTTAATATATTTTTGCTGCCTCAATAGCTCAGTCGGTAGAGCACCTGGCTGTTAACCAGGGTGTCACAGGTTCGAGTCCTGTTTGAGGCGCCATTAAAAAGGCCAGCCGAAAGATTGGCCTTTTTTATTTTGCATTGTGTATTACATTCATAAGTGACAATTTTATATATATGTTCATTAATTGTTTAAAACTTTGGATTTCTTATAAAATACATGTACATTTGGTAGTGAAGTTCGTATAATTTTCCATGGTAAAGATGGAGGGTTCAAAATGAACAAGAAAATGATCAATGCGGCTTGTGCTGGTCTTTTAGCACTGTCCCTGGCAGGATGTAGTTCCGCACCAAAAGAATCTGCAAAAGAATCTTCTGCCGCAGCAAGAGTAGAAGCAGTCGATTATGAAGAAACATTTGATGTATCTACTGCAGAATTCGAAACAGCAGAATTCCACGGTATGACTTATGAAATGGTTAAGGGTTGGTCTGGACGTAAGATGTCTCAGGATGACGATGCAGTTACTTATTTGATCAGTGGTCAGAAAGATGTAATTGAATTACATTTCACTTCCGATGATCCAGATACATTTTTAAAGGATGTTGATGCATCGGTATATGGTAATGTCGTTTCTACAGAAGATAAGGACATTGCTGGTACAAAGGGTAAGTATGTACAGGCTACAACAACAGTCGCTTCTTCTATTATTGAAGATGCAAACTGTGATTTGTATCTGATTCCAACAAGTGAAGGTACAATCATTGTACGTTTCACAATCGATCCAAATGGAAAGATTGATTACCAGCCAGTTGTGGACCATTTATTAGAAACAGCTAAGCTTGCTTAAAAAATTTCCAAGAAAGACTAGGAAGACTGAAATGAACCATCCAAGTTGAACTTTAACTTTGTCCAACTTTCGGGGGTCACTCCAGTTGGAATAGTCTTTTTGTTTTGTGGGGAACGTGTTTATTTACACTGTTTTTGTTATAATTTTTAAGATAGTGAGGGAAAGAGTATGGGAGATTTTATTTTTTATCTTTTAGATGTATTCATCTTTATCATGTTATTACGTTGGCAGATGAATTCCCGTAAGGTTAAAGTAGAAACTAAGATTGGAGCAAAGTGGATTATTCCATTATTATTTGTTGCTGTAGCGGTAATTGGATTCTTCCGTTATAAAGATACACCAGTGTTCCGTTGGGTACAGACAATTTCACTTTTGGTATTTGCAGGTATGTACTATATGTTGCGTTCAGGGCTTGCAGACGAAGGTGTTGTCATGATGGGTTCCTTAACAAAATGGGACAATGCTGGAGATGTTACGTTAAATCGCAAAGAGTCTTGTTTGTTATTTAAGTTACGTAAAAGAACAGCTGCTTTGTATTTTGATCCAGATCAGCTAGAGGATGTACGTAAATTCTTAGCAGATCATTCCGTAAAAAATACAAAACGTTAGTATTTTCTGTATAATAAAAAGGATTTTTATAAATAAGGAGACATATAAATGAGTGATATCAGTGAAAAAATCTGTTCTATGATCAAATCTTCGATTTCGGAAGCGTTTGGTCTAGACTGTGAAGACAATATGGTCATGGTCGAAAGACCAAGAGATCCAAAAATGGGAGACTTCTCTACCAATATCGCAATGCGTCTTGCAAAAGCATTACATAAGAAACCAGTCGATATTGCCAACGAGATTGTTCCAGTATTAAAGAACAATCTTCCAGAAGCTTCGGATATCCAGGTGGCTGGTCCTGGTTTTATCAATTTCTCCATTTCTTCTGGCGCGCTTACAGATTGCATTAATTCCATTATTGAAGAAGGCGATGCTTATGGGAAGAGCGAATCAGGTAAGCATGAGAAAGTATTAGTAGAGTTCGTATCTGCGAACCCTACTGGTGACTTACATTGTGGTCATGCAAGAGGAGCTGCTTGGGGCGATGCTTTATGTCGTATCATGAGCGAAGCAGGCTATGATGTAACAAGAGAATATTATGTTAACGATGCAGGTAATCAGATCGATATGTTAGCTGAATCGATGTATAGTCGTTATTGTGAATTATTTGGGGTGGAATATCCATTACCAGAAAATGGTTACCATGCTCAGGATATTGTTGAAGTTGCTAAGAAAATCAAAGAGAAAGATGGGAATCGTTGGTTAAACGTAGATCATAGTGAATGGGAAGATTATTTTAAGGATGAAGGCATTGAGATGAAGCTCGATGCGATTCGTAAAGACTTGGATCTTTTCCGTGTCCATTTTGATTCTTGGATGCATGAACGTTTCTTTTATCAGGACAATGCAAAGCGTATCCATGAAGTGATTGAGAATCTTACAGAAAAAGGTCTTACATATGAAAAAGACGATGCTCTTTGGTTCCGTTCCACACAGTTCGGGGATGACAAGGATCGTGTCTTAAAGAAGAACACAGGTCTGTTAACCTATCTCACACCAGATATTGCCAACCACGTATACAAGTTCGAAAGAGGTTATGATACATTGATCAACTTATGGGGTGCAGATCACCATTCTTATGTAAAGAGAATGAAGTGCGCTCTGGAAGCCCTTGGTTATAATCCAGACCGTATGCTCGTTGACTTGATTCAGATGGTACGTATGGTATCCAATGGAGAAGAAGTTAAGATGTCGAAGCGTACAGGTAATGCGATTACAATTCGTGAACTGTGCGAAGATGTTGGTGTCGATGCCGCAAGATGGTTCTTCGTATCGAAGGAATTAAATACACAGATGGATTTCGATATGGATCTTGCTAAGCAGAAGAACAATGATAACCCTGTATATTATGTACAGTATGCTTATACAAGAATGTTCAATATTCTTCATAAAGAAGGAACACCAGAATTTAGACCAGTTGAACATTATGACCTCTTAACAGATCCAAAGGAAGTTGAATTAACAAAGCAGATTGCGGAATTCCCTAAGAAGGTTGAGGAAGCTGCGAAGTATAGAGCTGTTAACCGTATCTGTGGATACTGTCATGATTTAGCTAAAAAGTTCCATAGTTATTACAATTCTTGCCGCGTCAGTGATCCATCTAATCCAGAATTAACTAATCAGAGATTAGGACTTGTTACTGCAACTATGATCACATTGAAGAATGCACTGGATCTGATTGGCGTATCAGCACCAGAAAAGATGTAATATATTTAGATGCCTGAAAGTGAATTTTCAAGCATCTTTTTTTGTAGTAATTTGTCAAATTAAGTGCAACATCTAATGTGAGTTTATAATTTCGTTTGG
>CAUWDF010000050.1:0-13193 GCA_963557245.1 uncultured Bulleidia sp. | reverse complement strand
TTATGCCTTCTAAAGCTATTTTTATTTTCTTAAACTCCTAAAGTTAGGATTATACAACAATTCTCAGATTTATCATCCAAGCGTAATTTCTAACCCGATTGGGCAGTGATCCGAACCAGTTACTGCATCATAAATCACTGCATCTTCCACTTCTTCTTTCAAACGATCCGATACAAGGAAGTAATCGATACGCCATCCAGCATTGCGTTCTCTTGCTTTAAAACGATAGCTCCACCAAGAATACTGAATCTTATCAGGATACAGCAAACGGAATGTATCCACAAATCCAGAAGACAATAACTGTGTCATCTTTTCTCTTTCTTCATCGGAAAATCCAGCATTCTTGCGATTCGCTGCTGGATTTTTAATATCCATCTCTTCATGGGCAACGTTGAGATCACCTGTATAGATAACTGGTTTGATTGCATCTAATTTCTTCAAATGGGCTTTCAACATTTCTTCCCATTCCATGCGATAAGGAAGCCTCGCGAGTCCATCTTTGGAATTTGGTACATACGCAGTCACAAACCAAAAATCTTCAAACTCTAACGTAATGACCCTACCTTCTTTTGTGACATCCCCCTCGATATCATAATAAACATGAAGTGGTTCTTTCTTGGTATAAACAAGTGTTCCCGAATACCCTTTTCTTTCGGCACTATTCATATACATGTGATAGCCTTCAAAGCGCATGCTATCGTCTAACTGGTCTTCTTGCATCTTCGTTTCCTGTATCGCAAAGATATCAGCATCTTCTTTTTTAAAGAAGTCGGCAAATCCTTTCTTCATACAGGCACGTAATCCATTTACATTCCAAGATAGCAATTTCATATTAACGTGTTAATTCTCTTGTCTCATGTCTTAACCATTCTTTCTCTTCTTCATTGAGATATGGTGAGAGCTTATCATAGACCATTGCATGATATGCATTAATCTCACGAATGTTGACATCTTCTAAATAACGAACATCGATAGCATCTAAATCATATGGGCAATAAGTCATTGGTTCAAAGTGCATGAACTGACCATAGAAGTTATTCGTACCATTCACAACTAATAAATCATTCTCAATACGAATTCCTAACTTATGTGGAAGATATACACCTGGTTCATCGGTAACAATCATACCTGCTTCTAAAATTGCACTGGGTCTTCCTTCTGTAGGTAGACCTGGTCGAATCCCATGAACGCCTTCATGAACACCTAAGACATGTCCTACACCATGTCCTGTACCACATTGATAATCCATATCAATATCCCAAAGAGGTCTTCGAGCAAGGATATCTAAGTTATTACCTGTCGCCCCCTTCAAGAAATGTGCAGCTTGAATATCGAGATGTCCTTTTAATACTAATGTATAGTACATTTTCTCTTCATCTGTTAATGGACCACAAGCAATGGTACGTGTAATATCGGTTGTACCATCTTTATATGTTCCACCTGAGTCAACTAATAAGAAGCCCTTTGGATGAACCGAACTATGTTTCTCTTCGGTCGCTGTATAGTGCATCATGGCACCATTTTCTTGATAAGCAGCGATAGTCTCGAAAGATGGTTCAATATAGTCATCCTGTTCGGCACGTAATTCATATAAACGATTCTGTGCAGATACTTCTGTCATTGTATCTGAGCCAACATTCTCTTTGACCCACTTGATGAACTTGACCATCGCAACACCATCTTTCACTTGGGAAGAATGCATACAACGAATCTCTGTCTCATTCTTGACCGAACGATAGTGCATAATCGGAGAAATCTCATTTAAAATTGTATTATCGGATGCGATATTTGTATAAAGAGCTGTGTTGAATGAACTGAGCTCGACCCATATATAGCTATTGTGAATTTCTTTTAAATCTTCCACAATCGCATTATATTCTTTTAAAGTTACATGATTCTTCTCTAAATAATCTCTGACTGCTGTTGGTACTTTCTTTGTATCGATATAATATGTAATATCTTCTTTTCCTACAATTGCATATGCATATGCAACAGGAGTATACGGAATATCATTCCCACGAATATTGAGCATCCAACATGGATCTTCTAAAGCTGTTAATACAAGATAATCTGCCCCTTTGTCAGTCATATCTTTCCGTACCATTGCAATACGTTCTTCAGCGCTTGTGCCTGTGTATTTTGTATCTAATACATAGAGTGGTTCACAAGGTCTTTCCGGACGATCTTCCCATACCATTCCGACAAGATCTTCCGTCACATGCATTGTGGCATTCTTCTTGGAAAGTGCCGCACTGAAACGCAGTGCCGCCTCCGCCGATACGACACTGCCATCAAATCCAAGCTTTCCTCCATTTGGTGTATGATCGATACAGAAATCAATCGCAGTCGGTACACCTGGCTGACGCATACGCATGAGTTCTACCTCAGTACCTGCAAGCTCCCCTTCTGCTTGGGTAAAATAACGACCATCTGTCCATAGACCGGCAAAATCTTTGGTAATGATCGTACAACCAGAATCGCCACTAAAGCCAGACATATAAGACTTACAATGATAATAAGCAGCCGTATATTCCTCAGAAAGATGATCGTCTTCATTTGGAATGTAATAGACATCAATCCCTCTTTCTGCCATTAATTTTCTTAATTTTTTAATTCTTTCTTCTACATTCATACTTTTACCTCTTTGTCACTATTATAGAAAAACCAGAACTATTTTGCACGGTATTTACAGTTGTTGTACTTTTAAAACGGTTGTATAATCGTAGCCGTTATGAAAAATAGTAAACAGATGTCTGAATCCTTATTTGTCGCTCTACTCATCACCTTCTCTGGCGGACTACAGGATGCCTATACGTACTTTGCACGAGATCATGTCTTCGCCAATGCACAGACAGGTAATATTGTACTGATGGCTTCCAAGATTGCGGATGGTCACCTTCTGGAATCTTTACGATATCTAGCTCCACTCTTTGCTTTCGCATTTGGTATTTTCATTACCGAGCAGATTCAGGGCCGTTTTAAACAAGCACAACAGCTGCATTGGCGACAGTTTGTTCTATTATTGGAAATAATTGTTCTATTCCTCGCTGGATGGATTCCAAGTTCTATCAACTTTGTCGCAAATAGCTTAATTTCCTTCTCTTGTGCAATGCAAGTTCAGGCATTCCGTTCCACCCACGGCTATCCTTATGCCAGTACCATGTGTATTGGGAATATTCGTGCTGGGGTATCCGCATTCTCGCATTGGTGCCGTACAAAGAATCACCAATCTCTTACCAAAGCAGGACATTATTTACTTGTCATTCTCATATTCGCTGCAGGTGCCGCAACTGGTTATAACAGCGTTGCCACAATTGGATTACCCACAATCTGGGTATCCGCACTCTTATTGTTGGTAGCATTTTGTCTCATGTTCAAAACCGAAGAAAACAGATTTTAAAAAATTTACGCCACTTTCAGGAATACAAAATACGATGTCTCGTTCTAGAGGTAATGAAAGATGGAAACCGTACGACGGCTTCCATCGCATGATCGTTCTCTATCTCAGACACTCAGGCTCATAATATATTTACAGCTTATATTGATTTTTGACTGCGAAAAGTATGCATTTGTAATTATGAATTGCGTGACCAGTAAGATCATCGCTGTCCTGTCAAGATAGATGACCGCATATTTGGGGAATGATGGTGCATATCACTGTATAGCTGATTCCTTCTTCGAACAGATCAACGATGGTTGATTCTTTTGAAAAATCTCGTCTTCTATATTTAGGAATACGAAGTGTGAGAGACCACATACTTTGTATCCGACTTCCTTTGATAAGGTCCATAATCCAGAAAGGCAATCAGTCCGTAGATGAATTTTTCGTTTAGAGATTTTTCAAGTTCTAAACGAAAAAATTCAGAAATAACCTGTCAAAAGTAGGAAGATTGTCATCATTGGTAACTAGGATTTTTATGAAAGATATAGAAACATAGTTTAGTGGATATTCCTTTTGTAGTTTGTTTGTAGAGGATTAATATGACTACGAATGCACTTTTTTCTAGCTTTGAAGAAAATTTTTTATACAAGATATTTTACACTATCATACCTTCGCCATCTAGAATTACACTTCATAGTTCTAGGTTATCCTTGGTTTATCACCAACTGAATTCATGCCATGCTTTGCGCATATAACAAAGACTATCCCCGTCAACAGGATAGCCTTTGCTTTATATTATAGAGTGTGTAAATAATTGTAATATATTATTAAAACATGTTTATTATGCCATTGGTATAATCCTTATGCAGATTCACTTTCTATCTCTATGTTTCGAGAAAAGAACATATTTTAGAAATGATTGTTCCTTCCAAATATTCTGCTTTATTTGAAAAGAACTAAGAAATAATTGAGAAGCACCTTCTTCATATCCATACCTCGCCTTCTACTTCTTCACTAATCTTTAGCAAAGATATTTCTTTTTGTTTATAACTTTAATATACATCCGATAAGGATTATTTCTAGTCTATAATTTCTATGATATTTCAGCTATAATAAATTTATTGAGGATCATGATCTATGTATCAAGATATTAAACCACATATATATCATAATGAATATCATTCCTGTTCTCCAAAAACAGGAGACATTCTTCTTTCCTATGATGGACATAATATTTTAATGACAAAGGAAAGAACTTTTTTTCACTATGAAGATGTATCGCCAGAACGTTCTTATCAATACCTTTTTTCTATTGATACAACAAATTACTTCTTAACCGATCTGCATGACACAGACCACATCTCACTCAACACGAACCATCTCCGTGGCTTCGAACCAAAGGAAGCTTCTTTTGCGGGAATTACTGGATGGCAGATTTACCTTTGGATGCGTGATAATCAATATTGTGGAAGATGTGCTTCTAAAATGGAGCCTGATTTAAAAGAACGTGCAATGCGTTGCCCAAATTGTGGAAATATCCTTTACCCAAAGATCAGTCCTGCTGTCATCGTTGCCGTCACCAACGATGCCGGTCAACTATTAGTCACCAAATACGCTGCGAATTCCTATCAGAAATACGCCTTAGTCGCGGGTTTTAATGAAGTCGGCGAAACTATCGAAGAAACGTGTATCCGTGAAGTGAAAGAAGAGACCGGGATCGAAATATCTGATTTACAATATTATAAATGTCAACCTTGGGCTTATTCTTCCTCTATCTTATTTGGATTCCATGCAAAAGCGCATGGTGATCAACAGATTCATATGGACACGACCGAATTACGTATCGCTCGTTGGGCCGATCCAACCGACACTTCTATCGATCCTCATGATGAAACATCTTTAACAGCGGAAATGATCCGTGGTTTCTTATATGGAGAGGAAAAATAATGAACTATAATCAAACAATCTATCAAATTTATCCACTTGGTTTCTGTGGAGCACCAAAAGAGAACGATTCGATTCTCGTTCCCCGTATCCGTCATATTTTGGACTGGATTCCTCATCTACAAAAGCTAGGAATCACCGCTGTCCTATTCAATCCGGTCTTTCAAAGTGATCGACATGGCTATGATACAAGAGATTTTCTAACAATCGATTGTCGCCTTGGGACAAATGAAGACTTTAAGGATGTATGTAACATCTTACATGAAAAAGGCATACAAGTCATTTTAGATGGTGTCTTCAATCATGTTGGGAGAGGATTTCAACCATTTCAAGATGTCATCGAAAAACGTTGGAATTCCCCTTATCGAGATTGGTTCCACTTGAATCTAGATGATTCGAATGGTCCAGATGGATTCTGGTATGAAGGTTGGGAAGGACATCAAGAACTCGTCAAACTGAACTTAGAGAATCCTGAAGTGCGTCAATACTTATTAAACGCTGTCGATCAATGGATGGAAGAATTTAATATTGATGGACTTCGTCTTGATGTGGCTTATATGATCAATCGTACGTTTATGCATGAACTATGTGATCATGTACGTTCTACGCATCCAAATTTCTTCTTTTTAGGAGAGATGATCGGTGGAGATTACAATGAAATCATGAGAGATAATCTATTAGATTCTGTAACGAACTATGAATGTCGTAAAGGTATCTACTCTTCTATGAATTCTCACAATTTATTTGAAATAGGCTATTCTTTGAACCGTCAATTCGGTAATGACCCTTGGACTCTATATCATGGTAAACACCTCTTGTCCTTTGTGGATAATCATGATGTCAATCGTTTCGCATCCGAACTTGTAGATAAACGTGATCTGCCCATTGCATACGCTCTTCTATATGCTATGCCAGGTATCCCATGTCTCTACTATGGTAGTGAATGGGGCATCGAAGGAATGCGTACTTCCACTTCCGATGACGCTCTAAGACCCTATTTAGCAAAACCAGAATGGAATACTCTAACGGAATGGATTTCCCAACTCAATTCCTTGCGTAAACAATATCCTATCTTAACCGACGGAAATTATGAACAATTATATATTCAGAATGAACAACTGATCTTCCATCGTTATAATGAAGAAAATAATCTCTATTTCTGTATCAATAGCAGTGATCATCCCGTCACTTTACCAAATGTATTTTCTCATGAAACGATGCAAAATGTTCTTACGGATATGCCTTGTTCTGTACAAAATGGGCTTGCCCTTGACGCAAAACAAGTAGTCTTCTTACATGATTAATAAAAAAGCTATAACCCACACTAAGGATTATAGCTTTTTATTTTTCTATGCCCTTCTATGATTTTTTCCACATAAGAATAAGATAAGTCCAGATAGAATCGTCGTCATGGCGTACATTCCTACATTCGATTGATCGGATGTGGCCGCCGAATCATTCTTTTCCGGTGCTACCGGAACTTCAGGACCACGATATGCATTCTGATAGATAATCTCACCAACTTTTTTATTCGCTGTATTCTTCACAACGATCTGTCCTTCCAAACCATCAACGGTACGATTCACATAGACCACAATCGTATAAGGTTGTGCATCATAGGTATAATTCTCTTTTTCTTCTACCTGTGGTAGCAACTGATACTGATATACACCAGCATGTTGGAAATGAAGTGGTACTTCGTAACTATCATTTCCATCTAATGTAAAATTCAGATCTTTTTCTGGTTCGTCCATAGAAGTAAATGTATAGAAGGTCTTTTGATCCACTTGGGATTCCTTCGCATTCTCTACTAAGAATTCCTGACGGACTGTCAATGACAAGTTCATATCCTGCGATGCATGCACATTGATACATAGAAGAGCCGTCAGGCAAATTCCGATTCCTACTGTCAATAATTTTCGAAGTCTCATTACGACTCCTCTCCTTTCATTAACTTTCCAACAAGGACATGCCGTTCATCGACAGATGCAGAAGTACATGTCGATAAAATAATATAATAATCGTCTGGATTTTGATTCATCTCACGATATTGGACTGCATTCTGTTTTATATAATTCTGATACATTTCAAATTCTTCCGGAAATTGGATTGTCGTATCATATACGACATTATCATGCGAATCGACTGACAAGAAAGCAAAGAATTGCAATACATGCCATGTATTGTCATAGTACAACTTGCCTGTTGCATGGACATCGAAGAAATCTGCATCTTGGTAGCGATATAATTCTCCAAACATTGCATCTTTATCCATATGATGTCCATATAGAATGGAATTCGCATCCGTGAAATCCGGACTGTTCATCCTATCTAAGAATAAAGAACCCGATAATGCGAACTCTCCTTCCGCATTTGTATTGACATACTTCATATTATCCGTACCTTGCGCTACGGGATAATCTACATGGGTTCCTGGTATGGTTAACCATGCAATCACTTCTGGATTGATTTTTTGTAATTCCTCAAAAGAAAACTTTCCTTCTTCCGGACGATAGATTTCATATTCCTTCGCATCTGCCTCTTTGAGAACCTGTGTTGAATCCCATAGAGAATAACCAGCGAACAGTAACATGATCGCAGCAGATACTGCAATGACAGCATTCAATAGACGATCCAAAAAATGTATGATTTTTCGGATTACTTTCACTTTAACTTATCTTTCCGAAGCGTGCTTACGTTTTGTCAAAGCAAGAAGTACGAGAGCACCTGCACCAATTGCAAACATAGCCATAAATGGAAGGTTGTTCATAAAGATACCTGTAGGTGTAATCTCCTTATAGGTATTTGTATAATGAACCGTATTTGTACCTGTATGGATTACATTATCTTTCTTACCATCCTGTGTTGCAGAAAGAGATTCATTCTGTTTTGCATTCTTTGTGAACTGTGTTGTACCTTCTACTACAGCAACAGATGGTGTATAACCTGTTTCCCCATTTTCTGAAAGAACATATCTTGTACCTACAGGAAGTGTTTGAAAAGAAAGTAATTCCCCATGCTTTAATGTAAATGTCTTTGCTTCTCCATAATTGAATTCGATATTTGTTGTCATCTGGTCTTTATTTACATAAGTACCAATAACCTTTGTATCTGTAACATTTGTAACTGGAGATTTTGTAAATGTCAAAGGAAATGTAAAGTCTTTTGTAAGATCACCATAAGCTCCTTCTACAGTCTTATTGATCATAAGATCAGAAGTACTTACATACTGATTTGTGAACAGAATAGAGTTGACCTTCTGGCCATTGTTTCCCTTAGCATCAACTGCTGCAACATGTAAGCCATTATCTTTATTCTCAACATAAATATTTAATGTATAGGAATTTGTATCATTGATGACTTCCCCTGTCGTTGTTGTAGCACCTTTCTCCGTAAGTGTATATGTATAGACACCTGCATGTGGGAAAGTAGGCATTGTATAATTTACTTTCTTTTCTAAAACTGCTTTACCCGTAGCGTCAAAAGAAGCTGTTTCCATATCTTTATTGGAATAAGATACGGATACTGGTGTAATAGCTGGAGCTTCGGCTGGAGCTGTCGCTTCGAAATCAAATTCAAAAGTCAAATCTGGAAGTGTTGTTCCTTCTGCCACTTCTAAATGCTTTGTGATTTCTGTCATGTTTGTGACTACAGGTGTATCCCCTGTAACCACGGGTGCTTTTCCTGCAGCCATAACAGCTGTAGGAGCGAATGCCATAAAGGCAGATAATGCGAACGCACTGATCTTTTTAATGTCAAACATTTCTTTTCTCCCTTTTTTATTTTCTCTTTACTAGATTCCTCTCGTCCTCAGTAAAGTAAGGACACTTCCTTGAATCTCATCCTCTGTGACCGTTCCATAGATACGACTATCTGTTGTGTTCTCACGATAGTCCGCTAGAACAAAATACGAACCATCTGGAACAGTCAAAGGAAATCGAATTCCTTCGGCATACGGTAACGTATCCGTATAGATTTCTGTCTCTTGCTGGATATATCCATTTACTTTCAGGCCTTCTTCTGTAATCTCTACCGTATCTCCACTGACCGCTACGATTCTTCTCACTTGTAAACGATCGTCTTCTTTTACAACAATAGGATCGCCAACACGAAAATCTTTCTGCATACGATAATACACAACAAGATCTCCATTTTTTACCGCTGGCACCATTGAATCATCAGGTACCCGAAAGATTCCAAATACAAACTTAAATATAAGAAATCCGAACAGGATACATATGCCAAGCTTTGTTAAGAAGAACAATAAATCTTCTATAAGCGCTCTTTTTTCTGTCATCCCTTACTCATCCTATTTTTCTTTTTATGCATCAGATATAGGAATGCCAATAATAGAATGCCACCTCCAGCAAGAAGTGCGTTTCCTTCCTTATGCAGATCGATACCTGTATCTACGATTGTTTTCGACTCATTCAGAACTTCAACCGTTGTATCTTTCTTTACAACAAGCTGAGCATTCTTGTTCTCTTTCTTTCCGTCATACGTTACTTGGTAACCTTTTGCATCTTCCGCATCTTCAAAGATCATCATATTTGTGCCAAATGGAATCTGACGGATTATGATTGATTCCTCATTTCCTAAGCGAACTTGTGCTTCACCATCTGTGAAATTTAGAGTTCCTCCCGAAGAATCAAAACTTCCTGTAAAAGGATTGCCTTTTGCGTCACTGGCTTGAATGTGGAATAAGAACTTCTTTGTCATATCCGCATATGAGCCACGTACCATCTTATGAATCGTAACCGCTATAGATTTTCGATAAAGATAAACTCTTACAATATTGTTATTCGGTTCGATAATTTTCTGAATGTCTGTCTTCTCTTCATCAACGAACCATTCCACTGTATCCCCTTCGGTATAGTCAGTATGGGTATTATTATTGCCTTTTAAAATGTTCTGGATACTTGGAGACAGTGTCTTATGGGCATCCTGCCATAAGTCCGCAACAACAGTAGCACCTTGATTCGTAGTATATGTCTGTTCCAGAATTGGTTTCGAATCAGAATCCACATAATATTGAACCACATATGGGATTGCACTTTGATGTTCAATCTTCGTCCAGATTGCTCGTACGGTATAGATAACACGATTACCACTCGAATTTCCATCTGGTGAAGGACGGAAGTAAGTATAGTGACTGGAATTATTTAAGAAAGATTCATTGATTCTCTGATATTCACCATTTCCATATATAATTGGATTTCCATCCGTATCTTTATAAATATTACCTGTCTTATGACCAAAACCATCTTCCGTCATTTCTGTTTCAACAGCTTCCCAATGATCAAAGAAGAAATTTCCACTTTTATCAACTGGTTTTCCATTCGCAATCAAAAATTCAGGATTATCCACAATGTTATAACCATGTTTTCCACCATCCTGGAACAGTGGCATACCTGTAACATCTTCTTCTTTTGGTGCAATGACCCCCGTAGGATCACTGCCTGTTTCATAATCTAATGCATATTTTAGAATCGGTAACTCAATATCAATTAATACGACACCAAATGGATAACTACCATTATCCTTTGCCGTCCCCATAAGATCTGCTAGCTTTTTCGAACCACGGAAGTAATAATATCCTTCTGAACTTGGTTTCCATTGCTCATAGGAAACAATATCAAAATTCTCATCTTGAACCTTATTATCTTGTACCAAAAGATTGTAATCCGAAATATTTGGTTTTAAATTCAAATATTCAATATAGGATCCTTCCGTCGTATCAACAGCAGTATTCGTCACAACACTATTTTCTTGTAAAACGGTACCATCTTTCTGTGAGAATCGAATCGATGGAACACCTCTACCATATCCTCTTTTAAAACGAATTGGATCATTATAATAGTTATCATTCTTACGATCGATCAATGAATCTTGATACATTGTCTGCCAACCATGTTTTTGATTTGTATATTCATAAGACCAATACTGTGGCTGTCCCGGACCATCTAAATGACGGATTACAAATTCACGATGCGTATGACCGACCATATTTCCGCCAGAGATTGTTACATTCTCATAACAGTTTGAAATCTTTAATTTATACTGTCGATAGACGCTCTGACCAACCGTACCAATGGTAGGTGGTTCTTCCCCTCCATAAATATGTTTCTTGCCATCTTGTAAGAAAACATAAACCGAAACTTCTACCACGGTACCTGTGGAAAGGACCGTTGTTTCTTTTTGCATATGTTCGGGACCCGCTGTCGCAAGGGTAGACTTTACCATTGGAACGGTAATCGTTTCTCCATTCATTTCTAATTGATCCAATTCCCATGTCGTACCATACATAGAAGCACCGACAAAATCAAACTCCATTTCATGATCTGGACCAATCTCCATTGTCATATTTTGTGGTGTTGGCACATTCCCAAATTCATACTTTGCCGGTTGCCAAAATGTTGACTCAGAAATCTTACGAATCTTACCTTGGTACATGCGATCTTTTGCATAGACTGTCTGCGTCCAATCATAACCTTGGAAGACCAATGTATCGACTTTCTGATAATCTAAATTTACTTCAATCTTTGCATTTCTTGGAATATCTCGTGAAGAGATTGTAATATTATCGTTATAAATCATGGAAGTCGGACTCGAATCTTTTAACTGTAACTTGTTTGGATCATTCGGATCCTTTTCATATTCCATCATTTCACCGAGTTTTTGTTCGGAATGTATCGTTCCATTCACTTTAACTGTGACCGTTCCTTTATAACCTCTTGGAATCTGAACCGTTCCGGAATAGTCATATCCATTTCCAAAATAAGTAATACGATCTTTGCCAAAGACATCATCAAAAGTTTGACTTTCTGGGCCTTCCGTTACAGGTTGTCCATTCTTTGTAAAATGATAGGAAACTTCATGATCGATACCATGGACATATTCCAACGTAATTTTCTTATTCTCTGGTAAAACAACATAATAGGTCTTATCCGTAATATTCTTATCCGTTGTATAGTAGGTATAGATATGTTCACTACCATCGCTGTCATATACTTTTAATTTGCCAATATAATACACATCTGTATAACCAATATAAGCACGATGGAATGTATGTGCTTTTCCATTCTGATTTCTTAGCATATCTGGTGCGGTATCTGTAATCAAACCAGAAGGGATTTCGGTAATCTTCCCAAATGTTAGGTTCGTACAATTTTGATCACTATTGACCTGATTGATACAGCGTAAAGTAAAAATAGAAATCGGTAACGTATCCTCCTTCATTACACTTGTCGGTGAAATCTCCCCATCAACAACAAATGGAGCATCCACATCAAACGTTTTTCCATCTACTGTACGATATCCATCTTTTGATTTTTCTAAATGGGTTATATCTTGTGTTTGGGGTTGGCTTGGAAATGAAGAAGAAGCGATACTCGTGATCGTACGTACAGTATGATATTCTTTCTGATCTTCATCTACGGCTAAATAACCAATCTGATATTGTGTCCCCGCACGTCCGATAAGAAAAGCTGCAGGATCTATCACATCAACGAGTTCCTTGTCCATTGTCTTTACATTTTCTACTGTCACTTGCAGCGGTGTACCATCGTGTAAAGTAGCCTGGACATCTTTTAATAGATCAAAGTGTGTATTTTCTTCCACATCACAATCTTCTATACCAATAAACTGTACATTTTCTTCTGCATAGACATGTGAATAAAAATTTGTAAAACAAGATATGAACATGACACATGCCAATATCAATAGAAGTAACGGGTTACTTCTCTCCCTTATGTTTTTCAAAATATACCCCTTTCTATCTGCATTCCTAAATACGTTTTATTGTCTTATTTTTGTTGATGAATTATCATTTTAAGTGCAACACTTATAAAAAATAAAAGTCCATGAA
>CAUWDF010000049.1:0-13273 GCA_963557245.1 uncultured Bulleidia sp. | reverse complement strand
ATTATAAACTCACATTAGATGTTGCACTTAATTTGACAAATTACTTATAAAAAATAAGAAAGTCCAATCAAGATTTACTTGATTGGACGAGTTTTAATATTTCTAAAGTTTCTTCTTTTGTACTATTTAGAAAGTTGAGCGTTACCCTTTACATATGTCTGAACAACATTATAATCATCATCTAAAATGGCAAGGTCAGCATCATATCCGGCACAGATTCTACCGATATGATCATCCATTCTTAACATTCTTGCTGGGTTAATTGTGCAAGAGTTGACTGCTTGGTCAAATGGTACCATTGCGCGTTCAACGAGGTTGTATAGACCTTCATTGATTTTTAATGTAGAACCAGCTAAGTTTTTTTCTTTCACTAAATGAGCAGAACCATCTGGGTAAATTTCTACATCGTGGCCTCCAAAGTCAAATACTCGACCTGGCTCGAAACCTTTACACATCAAAGCGTCGGATACCATGATGGATTTATCTCTGTCTTTTGCGTTAAAGAAGACATGCAAAGCTTCTGGAGTAGAGTGGTTACAGTCACAGATAACTTCCGAATATAAATCATGCATACGTAAAGCAGCACCTACCATACCATTACTACGGTGAGTGAATGGTGTCATAGCGTTATATGTATGTGTAATAGATTTCGCTCCGTTTGAAACAGCTAACAATGCTTCTTCATAAGTTGCATTTGTATGTCCCATTGAGACGATGACGCCATGCTCAGAAGCGTAACGAGTCAGAGCAAAGTCTTCATCATGTTCAGGAGCCATTGTAATGATTTTAATCAAGCCGTTGGCAGCTTCTTGATATTCCCTAAATTCTTCTACACTTGGGGAAACGATTGCTTCAGGAGGCTGAGCCCCTTTATATTTCATATCAAGATATGGACCTTCAAAATGAATTCCTAAGATTTTTGCACCTTTATAGTCATCTGCATCATGTACTTTTGCAACGTTCTTGACTGCTTTTGTAAGAACTTCATTTGTCTGTGTCAGTGTAGTAGCAAGAAATCCTGTAACACCTTCATTGACAATGCCTTCTGTCCATTTTCTAAGACCTTCTTCATCTGCTGTATCCGTATCAAAACCATAAGCACCATGGCAATGTACATCGATAAAGCCTGGAAGAATACGCTGTGTTCCATAATCAATATCAGCGGGTGTGCTATCATATGGAAGGACACGCTGAATTTTGCCATCTTCAATTTCCAGTTCACATGGAATTAAAGTTCCGGCAATATAAACTCTTGTACTTTTGATAATCATATTTTCTTATCTCCCTCTATTTCACTTTATCACAACTTACCGTAGATAGTTAGGTGAAAAAAGAAAATTATCACGAATATAAACATTTTGGGAAACAGAACAATATGTATACAATGTGTATAGAATTAATATAAGGACAGAAGGGGAAAGTTATGGCGGATAGAAAAGATTTTATTCGGACAAGAAAGGCAATCTGGCAAGCTTATTTAAAACTTGCTGGAAATGGAAAGTTATCTGATATTACAGCATCTAAGATTATAAAGAGTGCAGATGTGAGCAGGGGAACCTTTTATGGGCATTATAAAGATTTAGCAGATCTTCAGGAAGAAATCGAAAATGATTTCTGTAAGATGACTTTAGATGCGAATCTTAAAAGTATTCGCTATCTTTTAAGCAATCCACGACAAAATCTAGTAAATATATTTTCGTTTTTTTCAAAAAATCGAAAAATGATATATTCGATCGTTGCTGGTGGAGCAAATGATAGCTTCTTCCACAAATGTGTCGAAGCGTTTAAAAATATATTATTGAAGTATGCTAATACTGAAACATGCATTGAGGATGCGGAAATTAAGTGTTTTTTGTTATCTTCGTTAATTATAGGATCTTGTCGTCAAATTGTTTTAGTTGATAAGACGGAAGAAGAAGTTATTAAGATGGCCATAATCGCAGCCAAAAGTATTCAGAAAGGTTTTTGTTCAAAAATATAGATGATTAATTTTTATTTGAACAGGATATTCATTTCCGATGAGTACTTAATAAAAGAATGCTAAAATAGTAACGATGAAAATATTGAATGAATTAGAAAATAAATTAAATCATGATATTCAATTACGCTTCTTAATGAAAGTGGCTTTATTTTTTGTCATTGTATGGTTGTTTATGGAAACTGCATCCCTTTGGAAATCTGTTGTACAGACAGGATGGAGTATTGTTTGTCCATTTGTAATTGGATTTGTGATGGCTTATATTTTGCGTCAACCAATTGTGTGGTTTGAAAAAAGAAAAGTATCTAGAAAAATTATGATTCCCATTTTATATTTCGTTATTCTTACCTTTATATTATGGCTTTTATCTACTCTGATACCATTAGTATTATCTAGATCTGTCAATCTGTTGAATTCCATGATAGGTGGTCTGAACTGGATATATGAAAGGATTGCAATGGCCAGTGCGCAAGGTGCACCCGAATGGTTTTCTTCTTTTGTGGATTCAATTATTACTGCTCTGCGTGACGCAAAAACTGTTTTACCTGCTTTTTCGGATGCTATACCAGTCTTACTACAGTCGGCAGTAACATTTATTACAAATAGTATTTTTGCCCTCATTGTTTCTGTATTTATGGGTTTTCAGTGGGAGAATATTTGTAAGTCAATTGTATCTTTGACTTCAAAGGTGTCGATGCGTTTTAGTAGATGTACGTTTGCAATTAATGAAAAAGTAGGAGAATATATACATTCTATATTGATACTGATGATGATTCGTTTTTTTGAGTATTCCATTGTATATTTGGTAGTTGGTCATCCAGATTGGATGATACTTGCTCTATTAACAAGTATCTCTTTATTGATTCCTTATCTAGGACCAACTGTCATAAATTGTATTGGTATCTTAACATCTTTTACTCTTTCTGGAACACAAGTCATGTTGTTGGTGTTTTTTATTGTTGTTCTGTCTTTTGTGGATGAGTATGTCATTGCGCCACTTGTACATTCGCATAACACAGGAGTATCGCCATTGTGGACACTTTTTAGTATTTTTGCAGGAGGCGTTCTCTTTGGACCAATTGGTATTGTTATAGCGATTCCAGTCTACCTTATGATTCGTACAATTTATGAATTTTATTTTGAAAGTTCAGAACAATTTATTAAAGAAAAGGAGGAAATTCGTTCATGAAGAAAATAGTGAAGTGTATAATGATTTTTTCTCTCTGTATTACGTTATTGACTGGATGTGCAAATAATCGTCGGAATCGTATTGCTTATACAATTTATCCAATTGGTTATCTGATTGAACGAATTGCAGGTGATGTGGTGCAGTATCAATCAATACAGAAAGATATTGATGTAATGGTTCAAAATGCTACAATAGCAGATAATTTTGAAGAGATTCTTGGTTGTAGTCAGGTCTTATTTCACTTAGGAAATTTAGAACCATATCTTGCTATTCATCAAAAAGAAATCACAGCATCCGGTGTACAGGAAGAAGACCTTTCGGTTGCCAATGCTGTATATGATTTTGCTCGTTATACGCAAAAAACAAATGAAGAAGGAGAAACATCTTTTGAACAGTCTCCTTATTATGAAGGTAGTGAATTTGATACTGTCGATATTACAACAAAAGATCTTTCTTTATGGCTCGATCCAATTGCGATGCTTTCGATGGCAGAAGATATTTGTGATTGGCTAGTTCATCAGATTCCTGATCAGGAAGCATTATTTGAAAAGAATTTTTCAACGTTACAGAACGAATTGATTTCTTTAGATGCTCAATATCTTTCTTTTGCTCGTGCATATCAAAAGAATGGGCAAAGGATTGCATTTGCATCTATGAGTTCTTCGTTTGGAAACTGGCAGAAGGCATATGGTATTGAAGTATATCCGATTGTTTTGTCTATGTATGGTTCTCTGCCGACATCGAGTCAGTTAGCGGAAATTGAAAAAATATTACAGGAGAATCAGGTGAAATATATTGCCTATGAAAGTAATATGAGTGAACAAATGATCGAACTATTTAATCAAGTCAGTGCAGATCTCGATTTAAAAAGAGTGGATTTATCGAATCTTTCTTCTCTTTCCGCAGAAGAAAAGAGTACTGGAAAAGACTATTTTTCTATCATGTATCAGAATCTTGTGGTTTTACAATCTATGATTCAAGATGGTGAAGAAATAGTAGAAAAGAATGAATCAGAACCGGCTGAATAGCTGGTTTCTTTAAGAAAGAAGAAAAGGAGATTTTTATGGATAAGCTTCTTATAATAGATGGAAATTCTATGCTTTTTAGAGCATATTATGCAACGGTATATGGTAAGAAAATGACTTCTTCGGATGGAACACCAACAAATGCCATTTTTGGTTTTGCTTCGATGCTCGCAAAAGCAATTGAAATAGTAAGACCAAACGCATTTTTCGTTGCATTTGATGCCGGAAAGCATACATTTCGTCATGAAATATATAAAGATTACAAAGGAAATCGAAGTCCTGCTCCAGACGATTTAGTACCACAATTTCAAATGGTGCGTGATTTTTTAGATGCTTTTGCAATTCCTTGGCGTGAGATGAAAGATATTGAAGCGGATGATTTGATTGGTACAGTTTCGAAAAAGTTCAATCTGGAAGGACAGAGTTATATTTTAACAAGTGATCATGATATGCTTCAGTTAGTAGATTCTTTGACATCTGTGTTAATGATGAAGAAAGGTCTATCCGATATTGAGGAAATGACTCCTGAAAAGATTCAGGAAGAATATGGTATTCCGCCTATTCAGATTATCGATATGAAAGGTCTGATGGGAGATACAAGTGATAATTATCCGGGTATTCCAGGTGTTGGCCAAAAAACTGCAATCAAGCTTTTAAAGCAATTTGGTTCGTTTGATGGTGTTATCGAGCATCATACTGAGATAAAAGGTGCTTTAGGTAAGAAAGTGGCTGAGAATCTTGAGCAAGCAAAGATTTCTAAAAAATTGGCAGAGATCCGTCGCGATATTTCAATTGATATTTCAGAAAAAGATCTAGTTTTTACACCAGACTATGAAGGAGCAATTCGCTATTTACAGTCACTTGATATGAAAAAGATAGCAGAGCGTTATCATAATTTAGAAGAACTATTGACAGAAAAAGAACATGGGGAGGATAAGAGTGAAAGTGATTTTTCTTTTGTTACTTTAGTTCCAAAAGAAATGTTAAAAGAACCTCTTTTTATCTATGTTGATGATGATCCAGGTCATTTTTTTAATAGTAAGATTCATGGAATGGCTTTTTCGGATGGAAAAAAAGCAGTCTATATACTTTTAGCAGATATTTTAAAAGATGAAGATCTTTTAAATTATTTAAAGTCGGAAGAACCATTTAAGACGGGTTATGATATCAAGCGAAGTAATCATTTATTAGAAAAAGAACATATAACAGTATGCTGGCATGAGGATGTGATGATTATGGCATCTTTAGCGGATTCAACCTTAACGAGTACAGATAAGATTCAAGAAGCGATGGGAAAAACATCTTTGTTAACATATGCAGATGTATATGGAAAACCAAATCATCCTATTGTTGATGTAGATTGTAAAATTCAGCTGCAGCATGCATGTTCATGGGTTGATTTCATTTTCAAATTATATAAGACATATTCTCCAAAGATTGCAGAGTTTCATATGGAATCCTTATATCGAAATATAGAGATGCCTCTAACATTTATTTTAGAAAAAATGGAGACCGAAGGTATACGTTGTGATTCCACTGTTCTCAATGAAATATCTGAAAGAATAAAGGCACAGATGGATGAAGAAAGTAAATCTATCTATCAATGTGCGGGTAAAGAATTTAATATCAATTCTCCGAAGCAACTTGCGGAAGTACTTTATGATGATCTTGGACTTTATGGTGGAAAGAAACGTTCTACATCCGCAGATACATTAAGTAAGTTGGTGGACTACCATCCCATTATTGGTCATATCATGAATTATCGTAAACTGGCTAAAATCTATAGTACATATAGTGATGGTCTACAGAAATATATTCAAGAGGATAACAAAATTCATACGGTTTATAATCAATGTTCGACGCAGACGGGACGCCTTTCTTCGTCGGAACCAAATCTTCAAAATATTAGTGTACGTGATGAACAAGGAAGAGAAATTCGTAAAGCTTTCTTGCCTGAAGATGGATGTGTGCTCATCTCTTCTGACTATCATCAGGTAGAATTACGAATTTTAGCACATATGGCTGATGAAAATGCTTTAATACAGACATTTATTGATGGTGTAGATGTACATACACGTACTGCGATGGATGTGTTTGGAAAGAGTGCAGATGAAGTCACGCCTGAGGATCGTAGACGTGCTAAGGCAGTAAATTTTGGAATCGTTTATGGAATTTCGGATTTTGGACTTGCGGAACAGATTGGTTCGACAAGAAAAGAAGCAGGAGAATTTATTGAAAAATATTATACGGCTTATCCTGGTATTCGTAGTTATATGGATTCCATTGTTAAATTTTGTGAAGAAAATGGATATGTTGTCACATTATGCGGTCGTCGCAGAGAAATTCCCGAGATTCACGCAAAAGCTTATATGCAAAGAGAGTTCGGCAAACGTGCAGCAATGAATGCACCAATCCAAGGTACGGCAGCAGATTTGATTAAGATTGCGATGATTCGTATTGCAGAAAAAATGGAACAAGAACATGTAAAGAGTAAAATGATTTTACAGGTGCACGATGAATTGATTTTTAATGTTCCGTTAGAAGAAATCGATTTAATGAAAGAAATTATTACTGATGGTATGACACATGCGATGGAACTGAAGGTTCCTCTTACAACAGAATGTTCTGTTGGTAAGACATGGTATGAGGCAAAATAATGCCAGAACTACCAGAAGTTGAGACCGTTGTTCGTACTCTAGAACAGCAGATTAAAAATCAAGAAATTAAAAACGTTATTATTCGTTATCCGAAAATGATTGAAGGGGATTCAGTAGAATTTGCGCAGCGTCTTAAGAATGAACATTTTAGAAAGTTTGAGCGAAGAGGAAAATATTTGATTTTTCGAATGGACACGGTATGTTTAGTCGTTCATTTGCGTATGGAAGGTAAATTCTATTTACAAGATACGAATGCTCCAATGTCAAAGCACATACATGTAATATTCGGTTTGCAAGATAAAGAATTACGTTATTGTGATACGAGAAAATTTGGAAGGATGGCATTATATCCTGTCGATAAAGATTACACAGATTTTCATAATCTTGGTCCGGAACCATTCTGGGATTCTTTTAACGCAGAATATATTCATCAATGGCGAAAAGGAAGAAAACTTCCTTTAAAGTCTATGTTATTGGATCAGAGTTTTGTGGCTGGAGTTGGCAATATTTATGCAGATGAAATATTGGCAGCTTGCCATCTTCGTCCAGGTAGATCATGTAAGCGAATTACAAAAAAAGATGAGCAACATATTGTGACAGAAACAAGGCGTATCTTATCGGCCGCAATTCAGGCTGGAGGTACGACGATTCGAACATATACTTCTTCTTTAGGAGTTACAGGAAGATTTCAATTATCATGTATTGTACATGCACAGAAAGAATGTGGAATTTGTCATGGTTCTACGAAAGTAAAATATATTGGTGGCAGATCAAGTTGGTATTGTCCACGCTGTCAGCATTAACATGAATGGAGGCTACAATGAAAATCGGAATAACAGGAACTATTGCATCTGGCAAAACATCTGTATCAATTTTGCTACGTAAAAGAGGATTTGCTGTATTTAACAGTGATCAATATGCCAAAATGGCAACACATTGTTCGAATCCATGTTTTCCAAAACTTGTGAATATTTTAGGTGAAGGTGTAGTTGGGGCAGACGGCGATATCGATCGTAAGAAGATGGCAGATGTTATTTTTCATAATGAAGAGATGCGTGAAAAAGTAAATGAAATCGTTCATCCATATGTTATAGAAGGCATGCGTCGTTTCTTTCAATTCCATGAAAAAGATAAATTTGCTTTTGCAGAAGTTCCATTACTTTTTGAAGCTGGGTTAGAAAATGAATTTGACCGTATTGTTGTTATTACGTGTTCTCATGATACAGCGATTGCCCGTATGATGAGAGACCGTTATTATTCAGAAGAACAAGCGGAGAGTCGTTATCGTTGTCAGATTGATCCAGAGAAACAAAAGGAACATGCAGATTATGTGATTCAAAATGATGATACATTAAAAGAACTGGATCATTCAATTAACCTTTGGATGGTTGGCCTCAGAAAGGAACTAAGGGATGGAAATCAAGCCTAATGATACATATCGTGTTGAATTTGCGGCAGGACTTTCGGAAGAAAAGATTCGTGTCCTTATGATGCTTTATCAGCCTTTGGTAGGTGGCGACGGAGTTCTGATTTATTTAACCTTAGCTTCCGAAGCAATCAATGCACATGCACAGATGGAGCATAAACGTCTTTTTACCTTAATGAATTTAATTAATGCAGATACGTTTGAAAGAGCACGTCTTCGTTTAGAGTCTTATATGTTATTAAGGACTTATATGCATGAAAATCGTAATAATCATTCGTATATCTATGTATTGAATCCGCCATTGAGCGCTCCAGATTTTTTTGCATCAGGTTATTTATCTAGGATGTATGCTAAATATGTAGGTGAAAAAAATTTGACAGTTTCACGTGGATTATTCCAATCTGGAATTATTCCGACAAATGGTTATAAAGATATTAGTGCTCCCGTTAAAAATCTGAATGTAGATACATTTGATAATGAGACAGATTATATTTCTGTGAAACCACAATATCAATTTGAAGGTAGTGAAGACTCTTTGATTCAATTTGATTATAATCGATTTATCGTGATGACTTCTTCGCTTGTTTTTCCAGCTGAGCTTCGAACGCATGAAAATATGAATCTTATTGGTAGACTTGCTACTTTATATGGGATTTCTCCTGAAAGAATGTCAAGTTTAGTTGGACAGTGTGTGAATTTAGCAGATGTGACATTTGATGCAAAAAGATTTGAAATCCTTTGTAAGAAAGAGCGTCCGACAGAAAGTACAAAAGTTACAGATATTTATAAATTATCACCATATTCCTTTCTACAGTCTTTGCAAAAGGGAATTCCTGTATCGAAGGCAGATGGACAACTATTGGATTATTTGAGTAAGGAAATGAATTTTCCGAATGAAGTTATCAATGTTATGATCGAGTATATTTTAAAGATTAACGATAATCGTTTGAATCCAAAGTTTGTTGAGATGGTTGCAGGAACTTGGGTCAGAAATGGTGTATCTACAAAAGAACAGGCAATTGCGGAAACAAAGAAGAAATCTTTTTCTCAAAAGTCACATAAGAAGCAATTAGATCTTCCGCAGTACTATAAAGATAAGCAGGAAGGTAAAGAAGTTGTTAGTCCTGCTACAGAAGAACAGCAGGAACGTATTCGTCGTCTACAGCAGGAGTTAAAACATGAGTGACATGAAACCAATATCCTTTGTAACATCTGTAAATGAACAAGAAAAAGAGAAGTTGATTCAAGATCTTTTAAAAAGTCCATATGTTCAGAAAATGATGGAACATAATCATCTTCCAGAAGAGGCTGTAAAGCAATCTCCATGGACAATCAAACGGTGGTTGGAGAATTATGTACCTTGTATGCAGTGCAGAGGACTTGCTATGTGTGGACAGAAAGACAAAGGTTATTATGATAACCTGTGCTATGATGGTCTGTTACAGATTGAAAAAAGAGCTTGTCAATTTAAAAGGGAAAAAGAAGCAGCTGAGACACATTTAAAGAAATTTCTTATCAATGATATGCCCGAGGGTCTATATAGTGTTTCTTATAGCACTATCAAGTTAGAAAATGAGTCGGCAGAGTATATGGATGCTTTAGAAAACTGTATGCGTACAGGAATTGAATCACCAGGGATTTATCTTTATGGATCAATGGGAACAGGGAAAACATATTTAGCTGCTTGTGCAGCAAATGAAGCAGCGAAAGCTGGCAAATCCGTAGCTTTTATTCATTATCCAACTTTTTGTGAACGCATGGTTGCCATGATTAGTAATGGAGAATACCGTACGGAATTGAATCGCATGTTTTTTGCGCAGTTTGCGGTTATTGACGATATAGGGGCGGAGAGTGTTTCGGAATGGAATCGTGATCAAATTCTATTTCCAATATTGAGTAAACGCTATGATGCGAGTCTTCCAACATGGTTTACAAGTAATGAAGACATTGAAACTTTGAAAAAACATTTCTCAATATCAAAAAATGGTAAAATTGAGATGATAAAAGGTGAAAGAATTCTTGAAAGAGTTACATCTTTAGCGAAAGTGCAATCAGTTCCAGGAAAAGATCGAAGAATATAACGCAATTTGCAATTGAATTGTGGTATCATTGATAAAGATTCGGAGGCTTAAGAATGGTCAGAAAAATTGGTATACTGACTTCCGGTGGTGACGCTCCGGGAATGAATGCTGCGATCCGTTCTGTTACTCGAATTGCATTGAACAACGGTGTTGAAGTTGTCGGTGTACATGACGGATACAGAGGATTGCTAGAAGCAAATTTCGAGCCGTTGACACGTAGAAATGTTTCAGATATTCTTGATCGAGGTGGAACAAAATTGGGTTCTGCACGTCTTCCAGAATTCAGAGAAGATGAAATTCAAGATGCATGTATCCGAAACATGAAAAAAGAAGGAATCGATGCTCTTGTTGTTATTGGTGGTGACGGTTCCTATCGTGGTGCCCTTTCTTTAACAAGAAAAGGTATAAATTGTATTGGTCTACCAGGAACAATTGATAACGATATTCCTGGAACAGATTTCACAATTGGTTTCGATACTGCTTTGCATACATGTATCGAGAATGTCGATAAACTTCGCGATACTTCAAGTTCCCATCATCGTTGTTCCATTGTTGAAGTAATGGGAAATCATTGCGGAGATTTGGCATTATATACAGCTATTTCTTGTGGTGCTGAAATGGTTATTTCACCAGAAACTGGATATGATGAACTGGAAGTACTTGAAAAATTAAGATATTTAGGCGATGCAGTTCATAAGAATCATGCAATTGTCATTATTTCAGAAAAGATTTGTGATGTAGACGCGCTTGCTAAAAAAGTTTCGCTTCATACAAACTTTAGTGGTAGAGCGACTGTACTTGGACATATTCAAAGAGGTGGTTCTCCAACTCCATCCGATCGTATGCTTGCTAGTAGAATGGGTGAAAAAGCAGTTGATTTATTGATGGAAGGTATTGGTGGACACTGTGTTGGCATTATTGATAACGAGATTACTTCAATGCCAATTCAGGAAGCACTTGAAAGACCAAGCAAGAGTCGTAAGCAGCTCTACAGATTATTTGACCGATTAGTATAAGAGGATAGAAAAGAGAAGATTATGGTAGAAAATCACATTTTTAAAAAGACCAAGGTTGTTTGCACAATTGGTCCGGCATCAGAGAATGTCGAAACACTGACAAAGCTTGCACAGGCTGGTATGAACATCGCAAGGCTTAATTTCAGCCATGGTACACACGAAGAACATGCAGCTAGAATTAAGATGGTTCGTGAAGTTAGCGAAAATACAGGAATCAACCTTGCAATCGCTTTGGATACAAAAGGACCAGAAATTCGTTTAGGCAACTTTAAAAATGATTCAGAAAATTATCAGATCGGTGAAATCGTTTATTTAACAAAAGAGGAGTGCGAAGGTACTCATGAAAGATTTTGGGTTCAGGTTCCTGAATTATTTGATGATTTAAAGACAGACAATATTATTCTTATCAACGATGGTAAGATGAAATTGACAGTTCTTGAAAACAATGGTTCTGAGCTGAAGTGCAGAGTTGAAGTAGCAGGTCCAATTTCTTCTCATAAGGGATGTAACGTTCCAGGCGTTAAGCTTTCTATGCCATTCCTTTCTCAGAAGGATGAAGCAGATATTCGTTTTGGCTGCCAGCAGAACATTGACTTTATATTTGCGTCTTTCACAAGAAGACCAGAAGATATTCAGGCTATTCGTCAGATTTGTATTGAAGAAGGCAAGCCACACATCAACATTATCGCTAAGATTGAAAATCAAGAAGGTTATGACAATGTTGATAGAATCCTTGAAGTTGCAGATGGTGTAATGGTAGCTCGTGGTGACCTTGGTGTTGAAATTCCAACAATGATGGTTCCTGTTTACCAGAAGCATATTATTCGTCAAGCTAACCTTGTTGGTAAACCAGCAATCACAGCTACACATATGCTTGACTCTATGACACATAACCCAAGATGCACACGCGCAGAAGCATCTGACGTATGCAATGCTGTATTAGATGGATCTGATGGTGTTATGTTATCTGCTGAATCTGCAGCTGGTGATTATCCAGTAGAAGCATGTGAAACAATGTCTGAAATTGCGGAAGAAGCAGAAAAGATTCTTCCATATAGAGAAAGATTGGATTGGTTAAAGACAACTTCTAATAAGACTGTTCAGGATGCTGTTTCTATTGCCATCTCTGATGCAACATTAACACTTGATAATATCGGTGCTATCGTTGCCTTTACACAGGGTGGTACAACTGCTAAGCGTATCTCTAAGTTCAGACCTAACGCCCCAATTTTAGCTGTTACATTCACAAAGGATGTTCAGCGTAAGTTAGAGTCTTACTGGGGAGTTCTTCCAGTTGTTTCTGATATTCAGAACTCTATGACAAATGATGATGAACTTGCATCTACGTTTGCTAAGCAGTATGGCGTTAAGCCAGGTCAGCTGATTATTATCTCTGCTGGTTATCCAACAGGAGAAGGTTCAGCTAACATGATGAAGATTGTGGAAGTTAAATAACAGAAAACCATTTAAATAGGGCTTTTTAGCCCTTTTTTTGTTGTTATTTTACTACGGTAGCTCAAAGGTAGCTCAAAATTGTGCGATATTTTTTGCTAGTTTTCATAAAAAAAGAGAGCTATTGAACTCTCTTTACTTTAGCTTGTCTGGGGTTGGAATCTTACAGACTTCAGCATATAATTTTTCTGCTCGGATATGAGTGTAAACCGCTTCTGTCACATCGCTGGCGGCGTGGCCGACTATCTTGTGCAGGGAGTAGTTGTCTAAGTCGTATTGATTGGCCAGAGTGACAAATGTGTGACGGCATTCGTGAAAGGTGAAAGTATATTCATATTTTTCTTGCACTGTCTTTTTTAATTCTCTGCTGTAAGCGCTGACCGCGACTTTTTTACTATTAGTAATTTGTCAAATTAAGTGCAACATCTAATGTGAGTTTATAATTTCGT
>CAUWDF010000048.1:0-13731 GCA_963557245.1 uncultured Bulleidia sp. | reverse complement strand
AATTCATGGACTTTTATTTTTTATAAGTGTTGCACTTAAAATGATAATTCATCCATAAAAAAACACCCCCATTTTGAAGGCGCAGGAATATCCATAATTACAGAACTCCCTACGCTAGTACGAACTAGATCAGGTGATAAGGGACTATCTCAGCACAACGGTGCACCCCTGTTCACTACTTATATTATAGCATTTTATAATCTAAGCGTATATGTTATATTCTTATCATGGAAAATAAATACATTAATGATCAAATCCGAACATTTTTGGCGGATACAGATTTGATCGCATCTTTAGCAAATATCAGTTCCGTCATTATGAATTCTTATTCTGATTTAAATTGGGCAGGTTTTTATTTTGTCAAAAATGATCAGCTTGTTGTTGGCCCTTTCCAAGGCAAACCCGCATGTTCTCCAATTCCATTTTCCAAAGGTGTATGTGGAAAATGCTATCGTGATAAAAGAACACAACGTATTGATGATGTTCTAGCAATTAAAGACCATATTGTATGTGATAGTGCAAGTCGTTCCGAACTCTGTGTCCCTGTCATTGTAAAAGACGAAGTTGTTATGGAAATTGATTTAGATTCTCCAATTGCTTGTCGCTTTGATGAAGATTTCGAAAAAGAAATGCTGCAGGCAGCACAGGATATTTCCAATGCATTCCTACAGCATAGCTGGTCCTTTTAACGATATAAATCAAAAACACATGTCTTTTCAAAATATTTTGTAGCTTCATCAACAGCATCAACTGCTGAAAACATTTGAATATGACATCCACTTAACATGGTCTCTTGGATCATGTTTTTTCTTGCCATAATAGGACGTACTTTATCAAATTCATCTGAATCTAATTCCAAATCCAAAAAAGAACGCCACTCAGTACCATTTGCTGTTTCAACACTCGACCCACAAATCTGAATCGGTCTTGAATCACAACGATATTCTGCCAGATGCATACAAGTCAATTTTGAAAAATCCACTCCTAATAACAAAACATTTCCTTTTAATTCATATAGCCTTGCAGTAGGGGATTCTTCGGCTAACGGAAAGTGTAAAGATTGACGATTGCATAAAAGTTTAGCATATCTTCCCCATGCAGCATAGGAAAGCTGAGGGTGACTAGAAATAACAACTCCTTCTCTATGAACAAAATTTTCTACAATCGCCCCCATGCCATAAATGTCACTTGTAGCCGGATTATATGGCGGAAGAGAATCACGAATCTCACGATACAATTCCGGAGCAACTGCCGGATAACGCCAATCACTCGGTTCTGAATTACTCGATGCTTGAACTGGCATTAAAATGGTTCCTCCCGTTCCAAGCACTTCCATCAATGCATCTACAACAGTGCGCGCACCACCAATCACATAGCTAAAAGAACTGAGGCTAGAATGTACTTCAAGTATTTGATTTGGTGCTACTCCTACTTTCTTAAGTGCCTGAACCAGATCTTCTTTCGTGACTGGATCTGTCACTGTACGGAAAGTATCAGCCATTACAATTTCGAATATTCTTTCGCAATCTCTGTACCAACGATGGCATTGTTGAATACGAGACGAATATTAGCCTCTAAGGATTTACCATGTGTCATTTCAGAAACTTTAGCTAATAAGAAAGGTGTGCAATTCTTACCCTTGATACCTTTTTCATCCATTTCTTGAATTGCTTCATCAATTACTTTATTAATTTCAGCTGGATCATAAGAATATTCTTCTGGGATTGGATTAGCAATTAAAATACCACCATTTAAACCAAAATCTCTCTTTGCTTTAACAATTCTTGCCGCATCAGCAGCATCTTTAATTGCATAATCTACCTTCAAGCCACTTGTTCTTGTATAGAATGCAGGAAGTTCTTCCGTCTGATAGCCAAGAACCGGTACACCCTTTGTCTCAAGAACTTCTAATGTCTTTGGAAGATCTAAGATTGCTTTCGCTCCAGCACAAATAACTGTTACATTTGTACGTCCAAGTTCTTCTAAGTCAGCAGAAATATCAAATGTAGATTCCGCACCACGGTGAACACCACCGATACCGCCTGTAACAAAGAATTCAACTCCTGCTTCCGCTGCAAGAATCATTGTTGTTGCAACAGTTGTTGCACCCCAAGATTTTTCAGCAAAAATAACTGGAAGATCACGACGAGAAACTTTTGGGATAGACTGTCCACGCTTTCCCATCTCTTCAATTTCTTCTTTTGTAAGACCAACAACGCCGACACCATCTACAATACCAACTGTTGCTGGAATTCCTCCATGCTCACGAACAATATTCTCCACCTGCATAGCTGTTTCAACATTCTGCGGATAAGGCATACCATGTGAAATAATTGTGGATTCTAATGCAATAACGGATCTGCCTTCTTTTAAGGCGGATGCTACTTCAGGATTAACTCTTACATTCATAATTCAATAACCTCCATATTCATTTTTTCAATTTCTTTCTCAATGCGTTCTGTATTTAAATCTCTACGTTTAATACTATTTTTTTCAATTGTATCTACCGCAGCAGTGATTGCAAAGCGAATGGCTTCTTCTGGATTTTCACCATTGACACGACGCGATACATAAGCCCCTAATAAAGTATCGCCACCACCTGTCGCATTTTGCAATTGAATTGTACGATGCATAATCCAGCTACATTTTTCACGAGTTCCAAACAGAACACCTTTATCTGCCATCGAAATAATAATTTCTTTGACACCTCTATCTAAGAACCATTCAAGACTCTGACGTGCAGTCGTTGCATCCACAATCGATATTCCAGTCATCTCTTCTGCTTCAAATGCATTTGGTTTAAAAATAGATATCTGACCGATATATTCCTTCAGACGCTTTGCTTTCGAAACACTGACAGGATCTGCTGCAACAAGACATGGTGCATAATCTAAAATATAATGGATACTTTCCATATCTAAGTTTGCATCCATTACAATAATATCATCTTTTGTCAGGTTTTTAAGTGCATAATCGATCATCTGCGGTTCCATACGACGTAAAATTCTCATATCACTCATGGCCACACGCATATCATGATCCGAATCCAAAATTGCAACATACATAGAACTTGGAAGATCATCGATTATTTCAGAATCCGAACAATCCATTCCCATAGCTTCGCAATCTCTCTGCATTAATTGGCCATAATTATCACTACTAAAACACGTGACAAAACGGACATTTTGCTTCAATAATGCACATATTTGAGCAATATTTCTTCCAACACCACCAAAACTGATTTCAATCGTACCTGGATTCGAATCAAAATTTCGCAAAGGTTCTATACTGGCTCCACATACATCGATGTTAGCCCCTCCCATAACACAAATAGATTTCATAACTCTCCATTCCAACATTTATATATCTATTGTAACAAGAACAAAAGCGATTTCTTTGAATTTTTTTTAATTCTTTATACAATAGTGTAAGCAGGAGGTTCTAAGCCATGCAGATTTATGAGTCCGCCGAAGACTATCTCGAGGCCATTTTAATGATTCAAGAAAGAAAAGGAGTTGTACATTCCATTGATATTGCAGAAGAAAAGCATTTTTCAAAAGCAAGTGTCAGTGTAGCAATGAAAAAATTGCGTGAAAACGGTTATATTTCAATGACACGTAATGGTGTCATACAGTTGCTACCACCAGGAAAGGAAATTGCCGAAAACATTTATGAGCGTCATAAAATCTTAACGGATTGGTTCATCAGCATTGGTGTCAATTCTGAAACAGCTTCCGAAGACGCTTGTAAAGTAGAACATGATCTTAGTCATGAAACTTTCCAAAAAATCAAACAATTCCTTCATGAACCGAATAATCAAAATTCAAAAGAAAATAGATAAATAACCTATCCACCAAGAATAAATAAAAGATGCTTTTTAGGTGACCTGTAAAAGTTAAAGTTCAACTTTTACAGGTTCTTTTATTCTCCCAGCAAAAAGCATCTTTTCTCCTATTTTTAACGAAAGAAACAAATCATTTCTTTGTTTTAACAATCTTTTTTTTTTTTCTTAAGCATAATACGAATAATTTCTTTATCCGTTTCAGCCATACCTTCATGGGCAAGACGACCAACATTTACAATCGTATCTTCTACATTTTCTGCAACAATACCATCGCCATTGACAAATTCATGACCATGCATATACATTTGCATTCCTAATAATCCAGATTCTACTGCAGAAGCAATCTTCGCCGCACAGCTCGCTTTTGCCCCATCACATACGACACCAGAATTGATAGCTAAAGCATTAACAATCGTATGGGCGATCTCGTTCAAACGTCCCCCATGCAAATACATAACCCCTGCTCCAGCGCCACATCCAGCACTTGTAGCACCACAATAAGCCGATAAACAACCAATTCCAGTCTTTAAATGAATCGTAGTTAAATTAGATACTAATAACGCACGATATAACATATCTTGTGATACGCCTAGTTCTTGGGCATAGATAATAACCGGTAACGAAGCTGTCATTCCTTGATTTCCACTACCAGAATTGATTACTACGGGTAACTCACAACCATTCATTCGCGCATCCGATCCTGCTGCAGCCCATGCTCGAGCGCGATTATGCACAGCATCTCCATATGTCATTAATAAAGTACGACCAATAGCAGCACCATACTTTCCAGTCAGACCTTCTTTTGCGATTGCCGTATTAAATTGAATTTGACGATCCAATACTTCTTTTACATCTGCTATCAAAGCTGTTTCTGCAAATTCAATGATTCCTGCAATACTCAATAAGGAACGATCAGTATTCTCAACTGCTTTTTCTGGCTCTTTTTCAAAGATGATATTACCGTCTACTTTCAGTTCACATAACCCAAGATGATTCTGTACCGTACGTGCATAGACTGTATGTGTGGCATTTTTTAGCGTAATACCAACATCTAAAATATATTCCGAGTTTGCTTCTGAAACATGAATTGGCACTTCATTTAAAACACGTGCAATATCTGCCTGTTGTTCCTCTTTTAAACAAGAAAGTACTTCCAAGCTCTTATCCGGTCTTCCAGAGACCACACCTGCGGCAGTAGCTGCTTCAATGCCATGCATTCCTCCTGTATGTGGAACAATGACACTCTTGACATTTTTTATGATGTTTCCAGATACACAAACATCAATCGTTTCGATTGCACCTTCCATCTTTGACTTCGCTGCTGCTGCTGTCAATGCAATCGCAATCGGCTCCGTACATCCCATTGCCGGAATCAGTTCTGACTTAAGAATGCGCAAATAGGCATTATAAACCTTCTGGTCCATTGTAATTCCCCCTTATTGATCATTTCATTTTTGCAATCGATAACCCTCTTATGCTATTGGAAAAATAAGAAAATATATTACTGCATATACAAATAATGATTTATATCCCGTATTCTATACAAGTTTTATTATAAATACATTTCTTAGAAAGATATATATATTCTTTTCCTATCCTCTTGAAGCAGATTACTATTTATTGGATACAAATCAATATTCTTTTTATTACCAATTTGTTATTTTAAAGTGTACTAGAAATTGTATGACAGATTACAAATTCAGCGACTCTATAATCCGTTCCAACTTCTTGAATCTCATAATTATCCACAAAGTAACTACGTAATATCCCCACAAAAAGATATTTATTCCATGGATATTTCAACTGTGGTAATACAGAAAAATCATTTATATTTTCTGTATGGATTTCTTCATGAAAGCGTAACAAAGACTCTGCAAACTGTTCGACTTGTTTAATCTGCTGTTCCGAAATATTTTCTTCAAAAATTTCTTTTCTTACCATTTCTGATACATTAATTTGAACAAATGTATCACTATAATCTTCCATCAAAGTACCATAATTCATATTTAGAGGAATATTCATCTTTTGGAAATATTTCTTTATATCCTCATAAGAAAAACAATCTCTCTTCTCTAAGAATTGTGAAATAACACCTATTGTCGTTAAATTCACATCATTATCCTTAGAAAGATAAGGACGATCAAAATAATATTCTCCTTCATATAAATATTTCAAAAGAGAGAATAATGCAAATTGATTGTGGATTACTTTCATTCTTGTTAATAAATCCACATTTTTTGTAACAAGACGATTATAGATTTTACGTGCCGTAAGAATCTTTAAATCTGTATCAATAAACAATTGATCAATAAACTCTTTTAAATCTTTTTTTAGATTCTCATCCACATGCATTTTATCGAAGTAAATATAAGTATCCGCTGATAACCATATTAAACCATTCCGAATCTCATCATAGAAAAGAAATAAAAACGTATAGTCTTTAATACCAGGAAACTTTTTTCGCATCTGTTCTAACGTAAAAGATCCATCAAAAGAATGAATAAATTTTAAGCGCATCTCCTGTGCAGAAAGACGCCCATCAACAGCTGTAATATAACTTCTTTTTGTTGCGACATCATCTGGCAGATATGGATCAATTAACCCTTTCATATAGAAATAACTTCCAACACCTACCTGATTTAATTCAGCTTGAAAATGGGTATAAATCGAAAGATATTCTACAACTGGTAAATGTTCCATAATATAAGCAACGATTCTTTGGATAAGATCGGTAGGAAGTTTTATGCAATATTTACGTAATTTATAAATCCCCCGAGCAATCTGACAGAACATATCTTCTCGTGCAATCATGCCTCGAATTGCTGTTTGTGTAGGAGGAGTACAGCTGTCGTGAAACATTTCTTCAAAAGACTCTTTGAAATGTTCGTAATCTTTTTGATCATAAATACGATACCCATTTGGAAAATAACGGGTGATGACTTCTCCAATCAAGTCCTTATAGGAATAACCTTTTTGTAAGATCACCTTGCCAAAGATTCTACTTCTATAGTAGTATTGATCAATAATATTTCTTTCGATGCGAGCTGCCATTTCATATTCTTCTGGTTGAATATAAAATTTAAAACGTCTCAAAATTCGATTTGTTAGATCTTTTTCGGTTATATTGTTCGAATCATAGATTGTATCAATTTCTTTTACATAACGAATCCGCATATCTACTAAAGATAATAAGAATACCGTAATACGCGAAAGTGATGAGCTCTCGATGACTTGGCCCAATTTTTCGGAAGATAAAGCTGGTCTACCTAAATAAGCCATGACCGAAAGACACATCTTTTCAATATGTGGCGAAACCTCCATTATATGTTGCTTTAAAGTACGAATAGAATGAACTTCAATCTGTCTCACTCTTTCTCTCGTTAAGGAATATGCTTCTCCACATTCTTCTAAAGTACTTGCCTCTTGTCCATCAAAACCAAATCTCTTATTCAAAACCTGCAGATTCCTCTCTCTGAGATTTTTCATAAAAAAATGAGATAGATTATTAATGTATACCTGTTTAATTGGATACTGGAATTGTTCGAGTTCTTCGATTGAAAATTCAAGATCGGATAGCATCAATATGAGTAATATCTTAGCACTGACTTCTTTGATTTCACGTAAATTCATCAATCCATATGCCATTACTAACCGACTTACAGATGTTCTATGAAAAACAAGTGCAGCACCTACTGTATTATTTTTCTCCGACAAATGTTCTTGTATATACTGTATTTTTGGAACATATTCCTGCTCATGTAACTGCAAATTCAAAAAAATATTCGAGCATTGATTTAATGTAAGTTCGCCAATCTTATATTCTATAGCAAGTAAAAAACTTGCTGCATTAAAAACGGAAAAATCATAATTTTCCAACGTAATATATAAATTATGATATAGTTCTTGTTCTGAAAGATCACCTAATTGAATGAGTACATTCTGTATACTATTAATTTTAAAGCGCCATAACTGCTGTTCATCCGTCAGATAAAATACTTTATGTATTTCACAAAAATGCGCTTCTAGAACTTCCGTGAGTCTTTTTCGATTAATATTCTCCCCTGGAAATTCTTCGCAAATCATGCTATAGATTTGAGATATATCAGAACCGTCATGGTCTCTTAAATAATCAAAAACCAGAGAAATCACATATGAATCAGAATGTTTTTCATCTGTGTTTTGCTTTTTATAAAATAATGCACTCATACCTTAACGACTCCTTTACATATATACACACACTAAGAGGAGGAAAACTTTCTTGCTCTTTTTCTGTCATAAGCAAACCGTCCGAAATGTGTTCTTATCCCAAATAAAAGTACATAAAGGTTCGTTGATTGACCCATCTTCTATATATTTTTGACGTACAACTTCCGAAAAGAATCGTATCCATCCTATTGAAGGCACTTCTGCCTCTTCTTTCTGTGGAACCATCCAAACATCATTTGTGATTTCTTTTGTATCTGTATCCAATACAATGCAGATTCCCATATCCCAAAAATCGAATGTACCCATAAATGCTTGATATGTATTATTTTTTTGATGACTGAGATCCCAAGGAACATCTGTAGAAGTAATCATCATATGCCCTACAACAGGACCTTTCTCCTGCACCCACGCCTGCATCGTTCCTTCTTCCTCAAGACTCTCCTCAATATGCTCAAACAAGCAATCATTTGCTAACATTGTAATCCCCCCTACTGTCAATGTTCAATGAAATATATCTTCATATATGTTTGATTCATTTTTTAATTATATTTTAGTATATTCACTAGTAATAGAATAACATATTCTTTTACATATTTCTTATTATTTCGCAAATATTTATCTTGTATAATAGTAGGCAAAAATTTTTTATTTCTTCTATTTTATATCTGAAGATAGTAATTAATAATTCTATAAAGTAGTCATACATCAAAACCATTTCTCCACAGATTTCTAACCTATCGAACTTGTTTTGAATTTATCTTTTTGAACTGCCTACAGTTTTTGGTTTACGTAAATTTTTCTACAGCACTAAATATGTAGAAAAATTCCGATTTTTAATGTTCCTTCAATAAAACATCTACACCTAGATTAATTTTCCCCATTTCAAGACTATATGAAGCAAAAATGAAACTATTTATTTCCTGGAAATTTTAGCACGTAATATATTATACTTTCGCATTGTATACCTCCAAATATATGTATCATTTTCTACTTTTCCTAATTCTAGCAACTAATAATTTCTTTACTTTTAATGATGAAATACAAGCTTCATCCATCAAGGAATATCCTATATTTTTTCCACATCTATTGAAAAGTGAAATCTCTCCTCCAAATAGATTGATATGACACGTCATTAGTGTATACAAAAATGAAGGTTACTAGAAACAGGAATTATATGGTATATAACTTTCTTTCAAGCAAAGATGATTCGTGTTTCCTTACAATTACCTTATACAAAAGCAATTGTATTGCATATCTATTCTTGGATGCATAAACTATTGTTGTTAAATAAAGAGGTGAATAAGAAATGCAAACACTAACAAATAAGCAATTCGAAGAGGAACGTGCACTTTATGGAATGAAGGATCTTCTATTAAAGAACTGTTTTTTTGATGGACCGGCAGATGGTGAAAGTGCAGTGAAGGAATGTCAGAATATCACTGCACAATCTTGTTTCTTTAATCTTCGCTACCCTTTTTGGCATGTTCATACATTAAATATTTCCGATTCCACTATGACAGAAAATTGTCGAGCGTCTCTTTGGTATTCTGATCATATTTCAATCAAGAATACGAAGATGAATGGTATCAAAGCTCTTCGTGAGTGTAAGGATATTGTTATTGAAAACTGTGATATCAACTCTCCGGAATTTGGTTGGTCAACCCATACTATCGAAATGAAAAACACAAAGGTCATCAGTGAATATTTTATGATGCGTTCTTCGGAACTGAATTTTAAAAATGTCAATTTTACTGGCAAGTATGCCTTTCAATATATCGAAAATGCCACATTCGATCATTGTTCCTTGAATACAAAAGATGCTTTCTGGCATGGGAAAAACATCACCGTCAAAAATAGTACAGTGAAGGGCGAATATCTTGCCTGGTACTCCGATGGTTTAACATTAATTAATTGCAAGATAATCGGAACTCAGCCTTTCTGTTATTGTCGAAATTTAAAACTGATTGATTGTAAAATGATTGATACCGATCTTGCTTTCGAAAAATCAGATGTAGAAGCAACAATAACTACCCCTGTACAAAGTATTAAGAATCCACACACTGGATACATTGAAGTTCCATCTGTTAGAGAAATTATTATGGATGATCCAACAGCTAGTGGAAAGGTAATCATAAAAGAATAAACACTTGGATTTAGAAAATAAAAAATCAAAAAAAATGAAACCCAGCATTCTCCTGATTTCTCAGTTGAACTTTGGGGTTCCATTTATTTTGATTATGATTTTTAAAGTAAGATTATTTAACAAGTTTGCTTAACTCATCAGCAACGAACTGAACCTGAGTACCAACAATAACCTGAACTGCTGTCTTACCTGGACGAATAACGCCGGCAACACCAGCAGACTTAATCTTCTTCTCATCTACGAGTTCTGAATCTTTAACAACTAAACGGAGACGTGTAATGCAGTTATCAACACTTACAACGTTTTCTTTTCCACCAAGACCTTCAAGAACAATCTCAGCTACTTTAGTGTAGTCATTGTTAGCAAGAGTAGCACCTGCATCTGCTGCTGCAATCTCGTCATCATCATCTTCACGACCTGGAGTCTTCAGGTTCCACTTAGTGATTGCAAAACGGAATACTAAATAGAATACTACGAATGCTGCAAGACCTAATGGGAGAATTAACCATGTCTTAGCTGCAGCTGGAAGAGATGCAGAGAAGACGAGGTCTGTCAGACCAGCAGAGAATGAGAATCCTGCACGGAATCCTAATGCAACAGTAATAACTGTAAAGATACCATAGAGTAATGCATATACTAAATAAAGAGCTGGTGCTAAGAACATGAAACCAAATTCAAATGGTTCAGTAACACCACAAACGAATGCACAGAGAGCAGCGGAACCAACAAGACCGATAGCAACTTTCTTCTTGTTAGACTTTGCACACTGAATCATAGCAAGGGCTGCACCTGGAATACCGAACATCATGCATGGGAAGAAACCAGACATATACATACCAAGACTCCAGTTAATTGGAGTACCTGCAGCTGTTAAGTCACCTGTAACTTTACCATTCCAAAAGTTTGTAAGATCGCCCATACCGATTGTATCAAACCAAAATACGTTGTTCAGAGCGTGATGTAAACCTGTAGGAATCAGTAAACGGTTCAAGAATGCATAGAGACCTGCACCAAATACACCAAGTTTAACAATACCCTGTCCAATAGCTACGAGGCCAGAGAATACGATTGGCCATACAAACAACAGAACTGCAGAAACAAGAATACATACAACTGCTGTAATGATAGCAACACAACGCTTGCCAGAGAAGAATGCGAGCCAATCAGGAAGTTTTGTTCCCTTGAACTTGTTATAGCATCCAGAACCAATCAAACCGGAAAGGATACCAATGAATGGGTTTGCAATCTTACCGAATGCGAGCATTGCATTTTCGTTTTCAGCAACACTAGGCATAATTGTTGTAACAACGCCTGTGTTCAGAAGGCAAGTAATCATCAACCAAGCTACTAAGCCTGCTAGACCAGCTGTTCCATCTTTGTCATCAGCCATTCCGACTGCAACACCGATAGCGAACAGAATTGCCATGTTATCAATTAAGGCACCACCCGCTTTAATCAGGAAGAAACCAATTGTGTAACTAAGTCCACTTGCAACATAACCGTTAACTTCACCCGCCATTGCAGCTGGAGCGAGAGCGTAGCCAAGACCCATTAAAATACCACAGATCGGAAGGCAAGAAACTGGCAGCATCAGAGCTTTACCTAGACGCTGTAAATAGTTTTTCATACTAGTAATTCCCCTTCTTTAGTTTTCTTGTGCGTTTTTGCACTTTTTTTGTCTTTCAAACAGCTGTTTTTTTGTTCTAGACCCATTTCGAAATTGTCTATTTTTATCTTACTACTACATGTCTATTTGTCAACACATTAACAAGCAGTTAACACATAATTGTCTTTATATTTCACAAAATTTCACATTTGTTTATGTTTTTATCACATAATTTTCACTAATCTAAATATATGTAAGCGCTAACTGTTCTATTTCGCACTATTTCAAAAATGAAAATAATGGATTATGTCAACCATTCATCACATAATTCGGAATCGTTTTTCTGTCTTTTATTTTGTACAACCATCCATTCTAGAAATGTTTACTTTCAAAATTTGTGCAGAGAAGCGATCATTACTAATCTATAACCCTTACAAAAATAAATCGCAATATGCTACAAATTAAAAAACGGTCACAAAAGTGACCGAAAGTCTGTACAAAACCGTATGCATATACCAAAGAAATGTAAGTTGTACAGATAATGAAACAATCCCACCCAACATACGGCCATATATATCCTTGATATGTATTTAGTTTATTAAAACGAATCGCATATGTCTAGTATTTACAAACAACTGTTCCAAATTGTGCAAATACATGAACATTTATAGTACATGATACTGTACTTAATCATTCCTGTTTGAACGAATCCTATGCGCAAGTTCGAAAATTTTATATCGGAATGGACGTATTGGCATAATAAAATCACCAATCAATTCAATAACATCTGCACGAAAGCCACGTTTAAATTCATAAACGCCATAGCCTTCTTCCCCCTTTTCGAAATATCCACTGATACCGTAAAAATTATAACATGCATAGTTCTGCTGTAATGCCTGACAGATCATTTTCCATTGAATCATGTACATAGCATTATATTTCATACAGTCTGTAAAAGTACCACCACTAAGATAGATAACTTCATTCCCATAAAAAACAAAAGACGCTGCACTCAATGGACGATAATTACCACTTTCCGGATCCGGCATTTCTGCAAGCATCAAACGAAAATGATCTCCATAACATTTTTTCATGTTGATATAGTAAGACTTATCCATATCTGAAAAATGCTGACGTTCACCGGTCTGATGCAGTATCTCAACAAACGTATCGAGTTCTTCTTCCTTCACTTCACGAACGCGAACTTGATTTTTGATATTTTTACGAATCATACGACGCGTCCGTTGATCAAAACTTGCCAATAAACTCTCTTCTGTTTTCCCTTTTAAAGGAATAACAGACATCCAACGACATTGGATCGATGGATCATATCCCTTAGTTAAACCATGATGAATAAATCCACAATCCTTCAATATCTCTAAAACATCATCACATGTTGTACCATGAATAACTTCACCAGTATATAAATGCTTTTGATATTCATAATAAGGATCTATCTTCCAATAAAGCCCCTGATTCTCTTTCAAATATTTTTTGGTCTGTTCAATAGTATACTTTACAAGTTCCGTATTTTTATAATCCATTAGAAATCCACGCGGACAATAATAATATCTACCAAATCCACCACGTGGAATGGATACAAGTAATGAAGCGGAAACAATTGTATTCTCTTCCTTCACTCCAATATATTCTGTTTTCCACCCACGCTGTTTCCATCTTTCTGCAGCATTTATAGCATTCAAGAAATTAGCCTGTGAATTTTTTTCTGCAAAAGACTGATATTCCTCTTCTGTTAATATTGACCATTTATAATTCATCTAAAAGCTCCTGACTAATCCCTATCTAAAGACAGGATTCATTTAATTATAGCGTATAGTAAAAGATTTGCCTATGAAAGAAAAGGAGTAGCTTTTCGATATGATGAATTATCATTTTAAGTGCAACACTTATAAAAAATAAAAGTCCATGAAT
>CAUWDF010000047.1:0-13941 GCA_963557245.1 uncultured Bulleidia sp. | reverse complement strand
TCACAAGTAAAAGACTACCGTCTAATGTACGAACTTCTTTTAAACTGGAATCGTATATATGTGTCAGATTTGAATCTGCTTCTCCAATATAGATATTTCCATTCTGAATCAATAAGGTACCCTCTGGAGTATAAGGAATCTCGAGTAACTCTTCCCTCTCTTCTCCACGTTTATCTACGGAATTCAAATAATAAGAGATATTCCCCTCAATCGTTTGCCGTTCCGATAAAAAATATAAGTGATTGTCATAAAAACGAATTGGTCCGCAGACAGAATCAATATACTTCTTAAATGAAATAGTTTGTGAAACATCTACTTTCTTATCATCTGCATATTCTAGAGAACCCAAAGAAGTCTTATTATAATCTGCATCATAATAGTTTAAATCGCCTTCTAAGATATACATATTCGAACCAGAACCAGTAATCAGCTGTCCCGTCATTCGAGAAGGCTGATACGAAGAATCTACCTTCTCTTTCGCAATGGAATTGCTCTTGCATCCAGCCAATCCCAAAGCTAATACAAGCCATAATTTTTTCATAATTGTCTCCTGTAAATAAAATAATAAATGGTTACTTTTAGTATACCACCCACTCCCAAAATAAAATATCTCTTCAAAAAAAATCTCACTATTGTAGGCCAATACAGAATGAGAATTTCTTATCTGTATCAACCACTTTTAGTGAGATATATTTAGAGATATCAATAACTTATAAATTACTTATTTTCATAACCAGGCTTGCCAAGAAGTCTGAACATATTCTTCTTGTAGATTTCAACACCAGGCTGATTGAATGGGTTGATTTCAAGCAAGTAGCAAGTCATAGCTGTAGCAATAAAGAAGAAGTAGCAGAGATAACCAAAGCTATATTCTTTCATATCTGGTACAGAAATGACAATATTTGGTACATTACCTTCTTCGACATGCGCTTCAATTGTACCCTTTTCTGCCATCTTATTGACCCAGTCATAAGACTTACCTGTAAGGTAGTTCATGTTGTCGAGATTTGCTTCATCCGCACCAACGGTTAAGTCATAAGAAGGATTTTCAACTTCGAGAACGGTTTCAAAGAGAACCTTCTTACCTTGCTGAATAAACTGACCTAAAGAGTGTAAATCTGTAGAGAAACAAGCACTATCTGGTAAGATTCCTTTTCCATCTTTTCCTTCCGATTCACCCATTAACTGCTTCCACCATTCTGCTAACATCTGCAACTGTGGTTCATAAGTCACAAACATTTCCACATCATATCCCTGATTCTGCAGAATACGTCTAGCAACAGCATATTGATAAGCAGGATTCTTTGTCAGATCTGCTGTATCTAAATCATGATAAGCAGCCTGAAGACCTTCAAATACCTTCTGGATATCAATACCCATGATTGCCATTGGTACCAGTCCTACAGGAGTGATAACAGAATATCTACCACCGATATCATCTGGAATCACAAATGTTTCATAACCTTCCTGATCTGCTAAAGTCTTTAAAGCGCCTCTTGCTTTATCTGTTGTAGCAATAATTCTTTCTTTTGCTTCTTCCTTACCATACTTCTGTTCCATGAATTCACGAAGTACACGGAAAGCAAGCGCTGTTTCTGTTGTTGTTCCAGACTTAGAAATAACATTTAATACGACACTCTTATTCTCAATATGCTTTAATACTTGTGCTACATAAGAAGAAGAGAATGTGTTACCAACAAATACAACTTCTGTTCCATTATCTGGATACAGACCCTGAATCATTTCAATCGCAGCTCTTGCCCCGAGGTAAGAACCACCAATACCACATACAACAAGAACCTCTGCCTTGTCCTTTACTTTTTCAGCAACCTTTAAAATACGATTGAATTCTTCTTTATCATATGCGACCGGCCATTCTACCCAGCCCATAAAATCATTTCCGGCACCTGTTCTCTTACGGATTGCTTCATGCAATTCCGTAACTTTGTCCTGATAAGAAAGAATATCTTCTTTCAAAAGGCCATGTGTTGCATCAAACTTCATTGTCATTTTTTAAGATCTCCTTTTCTGCTTCGTGAATCCATTCGTCCATATGGGACGCAATAGACTGAAACCCTATTCGCATAGGAGGCAGTGTTGCCTTCTGATGCGTATATGTTCTCTTACGATTGCGAGCATGCGGACGATGCAGAGCTTTTAAAGAAAGCTTTGCCTGATGCGTATGCGGATCGTAGTCGATAATTTTAACTTTTACGGTATCTCCCGGCTTTACAAAACTACTGATATCTTTTACAAATCCATCAGAAATCTCTGAAATATGAATCAATCCGGAAGTATTGTGATCCAGAGATACAAAGGCACCATAGGGTTGTATCCCTGTCACTTTTCCTTCTGTAATCATTCCTGTTTTGTATTTCATTTCACTACCCTTCCACATATCAGTATATCACGTTCATTTTACGTGTGATATACTTTCAAATACGACAGAATCATATAATTTGATTCTATCGCCAAACACTCTTATTATTATTAAGGAGAAAGAGGTCCATCATTATGAATAGAGAAGAAGAACAGGCCGCAATCAACGAACAGATCAATCAAAATATTGACGGCCATGAAATCCCTGTTCCAGAAACAAAAGAACAGGTAAAGGAAACAGCGAACAACAGCGAATTCGATATGGAACTGCTCAATGCAGAGACTCCACAGCGAGAAGATCTTGTACGTAGAATCGAACACACATTAAATAAGATCAGACCATACATCCAAGCCGATGGTGGTGATGTTGAGTTCATCGATTTTAAAGATGGCATCGTTACCGTGTCCATGCTTGGTGCTTGTGCTGGTTGTATTATGGCAAGTGCAGACATTTCAGAAGGTATTCAGTCTATCTTAGTTGATGAAGTTCCAGAAGTGCATCATGTACGTATGTTGGAATCGACACCTTTCGGATACGAATCTTTACACTATTGATCATAACAGGAATGAAAATTCCTGTTTTTTATTTTATTTTTTGCATTTTTGCCAATTAACTTATAATAAATTTCGCTTTTTTGAACTTTTTTTGATTTTTTTACGCTTTTTTTGTTTTTTTATTGACGAAAATGGATATCTGAACGAAAATGATTTTCGTAAGGAGACCGAACATGGAAAAACCATTTGAAGATTTTGGTATTTTAGTATTTAACGAAAAGGAAATGAAGGAAAGACTCCCTCGTCCTGTATATGATTCCTGGAAGAAGACAGTTGCAAATGAAGAAGTACTTGAACGTACAACCGCAGATGCGATTGCACATGCAATGAAACTGTGGGCAATGGAAAATGGTGCAACACACTTCACACATTGGTTCCAACCTTTAACAGGAGGAACAGCAGAAAAACATGACGCTTTCATCGAACCAGATAGTACTGGAGAACCAATTTCTCGTTTTTCCGGTAAGATGTTAATCAAAGGTGAACCGGATGCCTCTTCTTTCCCTTCCGGTGGCTTACGCGCTACTTTCGAAGCAAGAGGTTATACATACTGGGATGTTACATCACCTGCTTTCATCCGTGAAGATGTCTTATGTATCCCAACTATTTTCGTATCCTATAATGGTGAGGCTCTTGACCGTAAAGAACCTTTATTAAAGTCTTTAACAGCTCTTTCTGACGCTGCCACAAAAGTCGTCAACCTGCTCGGGGATAAAGATGTGCGTTCTTGCGATATCTCAGTCGGTCTCGAACAAGAATATTTCTTGATTGACCGTAAATATTTCAATGAACGTCTTGATCTTCGTTTAACAGGACGTACATTATTCGGTATGCCTCCAACAAAAGGTCAAGAATTAGACGACCATTATTTTGGTGCTATCCCAACACGTGTAAAAGAATTCATGCGTGATGTTAACGTACAATTATGGAAGCTCGGTATCTACGCCAAAACAGAACATAACGAAGCAGCTCCTGCGCAGTTCGAATTAGCACCGATCTTTACAGCTGGTAATATGGCCGTTGACCAAAACCAACTCACAATGGATATTCTTCGTCGTACCGCAGAAAAACATGGTTTTGCTTGTTTATTACATGAAAAACCATTCGATTGTGTCAATGGATCTGGTAAGCACAACAACTATTCTATCATTACAGATAATGGCCAGAATTTATTCGATCCTGGTAAAAAACCAAGCGAGAATATCCGTTTCTTAACATTTATCTGTGCATTTATTGAAGCGGTCGATAACTATGCTCTGTTACTTCGTCTCAGTGCTTCTTCCGCAGGAAATGATCACCGTCTTGGTGCCGATGAAGCTCCGCCAGCTATCATCTCAATCTATTTAGGTTCTTATATTGAAGACATTCTCTACTCTCTATATCAGGAACACCCATCTCAGAAAAAACACAAGTTGGAATCAAACTTCAATCCGCTCACAAACCTTGCATATATCCCACATGATAATGCCGACCGTAACCGTACTTCCCCTCTTGCCTTCACAGGTAATAAATTTGAGTTCCGTATGTTAGGTTCTAGCATGTCTGCTTCCTTCTCAAATACTGTTCTGAACTGTATCATGGCGGAAGCATTAAATGATATTGCATCCCAATTAGAAGGTATCAAATATTTACAGGATGTCCGTGAAAAAGCATTGGATATCTGCCGTAATATTATTCATGAACATAAGCGTATTCTCTTCTCAGGAGATGGTTATAGCGATGAATGGGTAAAAGAAGCCGAAAGACGTGGTCTTCCAAATGTAAAATCCTATATTGAAGCAACTCAAGTATTACGCGATCCGAAAGTCATTCATCTCTTCACTTCTCTTGGTGTCTATACCGAAAAAGAATTAGAAGCGAATCGTCGTATTATGGAAGAACAATATGACCGTGTCATGGACATTGAAGTTAAAACATTGATAGAAATGACTCGTAAAGATGTCCTTCCGGCTATGACTGCCGAATTGAATTTCTACAGTCAGACCGCTGCCGCTGCTGGAAAACATACACCAAAGTTCATCTTAAAACGTATGGATCAGCTCTCTGAGCTTCTAGATAAATCCTATTCTTATGTGGACAAGATGACAAACCTTTGGAAAGAAGCGAATGCATCTGGGGATGATTATGAATGTGGTAAGAAAATCTATTATTCTGTCGTACCAGCCATGGAAGAATTGCGAACATATATCGATCGCTACGAAGAAATCGCATCCCGTCAATTCTATAAGCTTCCATTATACGAACAGATGCTCTTCAATTTATCTTAATTCCTATCATGCACAGAATTCTTGTTCTGTGCATTTTTTTATTTCTTATTTATATCTTTTATATTATATTAATCCTATCCATTTCCGGATATATAGATACGGAGAATTTTCCATGATCAAATTTTTCAATCGTAAAAAAACATATATTTTAATGCATCGTAATATACCCGTTCTATCTGGAGAATATTCTTTGACAGAACATGCCTTTACTATCATCACTTCCGTAATGAATCCCGCTCACCTTCCCATTGGAACTTTAAAAGCAGGTACTGTCTCTTTAAAAGCTTTGAACCATTGGTTCCGTTGGCGTGGTATTCCAAGTTATCGATTAGGTCTCAATCAATTCTTAGATCGCATTCATCTCGAAGATCCTCTTGATCTTGTAGAAAAAGAATATGCATTGTCCGTATCCGATACCTATTGGCTGAAAGAAGAAAAAGATTCTACCACATGGGATTCGGTTAACTTCTTTCACCGCGATTTCAATCAAACCGGATTTGCTCGCACAATGTTTTCCATCGTCAATTACAATCCAGAAGAGAGCGCTCTCCACACACCGAACAATATTACTTGTGGCTATCATAAAAAAGCATGGGTCAAACGAGATGGGAATCTATTCTTATTGAAAGGTGGTTCCCCAACCAATCAACAGGAACCCATCAACGAATGGTTAGCGAATGCCATTGCATTTAAACTCGGTCTTTTCGTTCTCCCATATAAGACAGAAATGTTTGAGAATAATGTCGTTTCCATCTGCCCTTGCATGACCGACGAAAAAACAGATCTAGTCACAACTGAAAATGTCCTCGCCTCAGGTCGCCCACCAGCCTACGATTTCCAGCTCCAATACTATATCGATCTTCTCAAAGAGCATGGCATAAAGGATGCGGAAAAATGCATGAGCGATCAGATATTATTGGATTATCTTATGTTAAATACCGACCGTCATACGCAGAATATGGGTATTTTAGTCGATGCGGAAACCATGCAATGGAAAAGTGTCGCCCCTATTTTTGATAATGGAACTAGCCTCGCTTGTCTTATGGACGAAGATGAGATCATCGCCGAAGAGCAGAAGCCAAAATGTCGTCTATTAAATAATAAGAATGTATTCTTTGAAGAAATGGTGCCCTATATCAAAATGGATCAATATGACTTCACTGGTCTCGAAGAGCTCCCTCAAAAATACGGCAATCATCTTGTTCAATACCAAAAAACGACCCACATATCCGATCAACGAATTGAATTATCGTACACCTTATTCTACAAACGTGTCCTCGCTCTCAAAAAAGCAGCCGCTCATAAGATCTAACTCTCTTTTGCATAAGAGAGTTTTCTTTATCCACAAAAAAAAGAATCATTCCTATGACCCCCAGTCATAAAGAATGATTCTTTTATTGTAGTCTTAATTATTATTAACAAGTTTACCAGCTGTTAAAGTCTTGATAAGATAATGTGCATTCTTCTTTGTCTGCTCTGTAGAAAGAGTAGGATTTCCATGTAAGAATCCCCAGAAACCTAAAGCAAAGAATGAGTTTAATTGCTTTAAGTCAAAAGAGTCAGCTAAGAACTTTGCTTCAGTTTCTTCAAATTTAGCTAAACTTTCTGAGATAAAATGATAATACATCATCATCATATCTAAATCATTAAAATCATTTAAGAATACATATTCTGTACGTAAATCAATCAATACATCCAAAAGATTCTGGAAAGACTTAGCAAGTTCCTTTTCTGGATTCATTGTTCGCTGTCTTTCTTCAAAAGCTTCTTTTGTCTCTCTTTCGAACTCACGGAAACAATCTTGGAGAAGAGCATATTTATCTTCATAGTACGTATAGAATGTATTTCTACCCGTATTCGATTCCTTACAGATTTCCGTAACAGTAATATCCGCCAATGAATAATCATTCATCAGCTTCAGTAGAGCGCTACGAAGGCAGCTCTTTGTTTTCAGGATTCTCTTATCCATATAATTACCCCCAACACACTAAAAACCGCAAAACAGTCCTATCACTCATTTATGATAAAATGCCAATCCTACTTTGTTGTCTATCCTGCAAATTGTTCAGACCAAAACGCATCGATCTCTTTTTCGACAACCGTTTCTAGACGAGAAGAATACTGTTCCAAAATGTTCTGATACATATTCTCCGTAACCGGAACGAACCTTTCTGCCCCTTCTTTGGTCAGGACCGTAAAACCATAGCCATCTTCAGATGAATTGAAGAAAAGATCGAAAGACTCCGACTCTACTTCTTCTAATTCCATTCGTACTTGACGACGAGCGAGTTCTACGATTCTATCATCCAAATCGAAGTGCGCGATGAGCACCTTTTCTTGCATCTTTTCTGGTGTATCGACAATGCGGACAGTGCATGTCTTCAACCATTCATTCAACGCAGTATCCAGCTCATCACGATGATAGAAGCCTCCTAAAGAAAGACGCATCTCTTCCATATCTTTTTCGTTATCTGCTAATCCGACCAATAATTTCTTTTTGGAATCGTGATATAGACAAGTAAAAGAATAGAGTTGTGTATGCCCACATCTTGGACATTGATATGTAAAATAGTCTCCACGGAACATTTTTTGTTCTGCATTTGAGTCTTTTGCAGTATCAATCAGAGTTTGCATAAAAAAAATATCTTTTTTCCCACAACGTTCGCACGATACCGCGAGTGGATATCGACTGTTCTGCATATTTTTTCCTTCTTTCTAATATAATTGTATCTTACCACATGAAATGCATATTACATACATTTATCCAACATTTTCGAAATAATATTTTCTTTTTAGCGTATTTTCCAATAAAAACAAGTACAAAATCGCTCAACAAAAATAAAAATGTATTTTTGTAAACACTTCCACTAACCTATCAAGTTCCATATATTAAGAAATCTCATTTCCTATTACAACTGCTTCTTCATACGTTCTATAATATAATTTTGCAGCTGTTCTTTATAAACAAGATAAGAATCAACGAAAAAATCTGGACAGAACTGATGTTCATTCAGACATCTATACACTTTTTCTAAATGCTTTGGACAATTTGGCAAAGAAATATCTTTAGATAAAGTCTTCCACAAAAATTCTGGGTAAATATCTGCTTTTACATATGCATAAGGAGAATGTCCATGACAATCTCTAATATGAGTATAGCAATTAGGAACGCAAAACTCTTTTATTTCCATTTTTTGATACGGACCAATTAATAGTTCTTGTTCCTCTTCTTTTAAATAGTTTGGAAGTACTTGAGCAAGATCCACACAATAACATCCTGAATGTACTGTAATATCCATTAAGACAACATCTTCTTTATCCGTATAAGTATCTAAAAAACCTGCATAAGAACAAGATAAGAAGGATTGTGCTTTCCCCGTCTTCTCAAATACATGCAAATCCACTTTTCTTTCGACTCTTCGAACAAAAATATCTTTTTCTGCCCGCCTCATCAAAGAAAATATATTTTCCACAACCGTAACAAAACGTTTCGGGTTGGTCGCAATCGCAGGATTTAAATATCGCCCTTCTTTACTACGTGCCATCTCTGTCTCAATTCCTTCGAATAATAGCGCATTGAGGGTTACATACGCTTTCGAATCTGACCAAAAAGGATCAGTCGGATCTTCTTTTTCGACATCACCTTCGTAGTACATAAGACAACGTAACTGTTCTTGTGTATACATCGTAGTATTATCCTACCTCTTACGACCTTGGGATATAAAGCCAGCAATGGTGAATAAGACTGTAAGTCCTACTAATCCAACCGGTCTTACACTCGGTAGTACATAGTTCATGTAGTTCACAACATCTGGAATGGATGTCATAAAATTCTCCGAAAAAAGCAATTGAAAATTACTTATCAAATAAAGTAGTGTAGCAGCGAGTAAAGAACCTCCCACAACAGAAGTAAAGAGACGTACAATTTTCTTCTGTAATGACGCAAATAAGATTCCACCTAAGAATCCACATCCAATTTTCACGCCAAATGAAAACAATGTTGTCATCATCGGAAACCAAGGTAATAAATACTCACTTAAATGTGCTCCAATCAAAGCCCCAATCAAAAAGAAAGCTGCTTTTTGTGCATATTGCACAAGCAGTACAGCTATGACCGAAATAAAGAGTGCCATTGCTAACATCGAATAACTATAACCCCATTGTGCCGTAATCAATTGATAGGAGAACAAGAAAGCAATCAATGCAAAAGCTAAAGATAATAACTTTTGACCATGGAAACAAATAATATAGCCAACAACTGCCATAAAACATAATATTATTAAAATCTCAAACATGAAAACCTCCATATATAACAGAAAGAGATCTGCATCAGATCTCTTTCTATTTTACTTATTTAAATCTACAATTGAATTATTTTCTTTTCCTGTCAGAATCATCTGATAAAGCTCTTGAACGTATTTCTCCGCTTCTATTTCTGAATCGAACATACGAATAATTTCCAACTGACCTGCCACTTCCAAAGACACATCGAAGCAATCTTCACGACCATACACCGCCGAAATTGTTATCTTCTGAATATGGGATGGAATATAATAGGTCGTTTCATTTTCTCTTGTACATTTTAATAACATATACTGACCTCTCTTTATACTTTAAGTTTATAACATTCCACTCCTATTGTTCAATCTGCTTTTGTGGTTTTCAGAAAACTTTCAAGAAATTATTTTGTGTTGTTTCATTATTTTTTCAAGTTCACGTGCCGACATTCGGATACCACCTTGCGAAAGAATAGAATTCTGAATCAGACCATCACTTGTTACATAAGTAACCTTATATTTGCCTTTCAAACGATACGCAGCACTTTCAATCCATGCATCTGCTGTTTGGCCACTCTTTGTATAGACAATCGTCAAATCTTTTTTATGAATTTCAGCTCCATGACTTTCTTTTACTTTATAGCCATCAAAAACAACCGTGATTGGTTCTTGGCGATAAGGTTGATAATTAAAAAGGGCTGTAATCAGTTTCTCGCGAGCCGCATATAAATCTTCTTGTGCTATCTCTTGCAACTCCTCCCAAGAATAAATCATATTGTATCCATCTACGATCATCATACCGGGTAAGATTGCAGAGGCTTTGACCTTGGCATTTTCTTCATCCCGTTTCTTCTTTTCTTCTGCAATATGGCGTTCTGCCTCTACTTTTTCTGGATTACGATTCCGTCCAGAAGTCATTTCCATAATGTAGCCAAGATCTGCTTCACTGACTTTATAACGCACATTCTGATAGCAAAAAACAGGAGCATCGTCTTTTATCTGAATATGCATATATTCATCACTCTTATCCCAAGGAACGTTATATCCACTTCCATTTGCACAAAACACAGAATCCGCCGGATTACGAAGATCTGCTTCCGCCTCATATCCAATAGATTCTATGATTTCTTCCGCCGCATCGCTGATGTCATAACCAGCGGATGTACAAGAAAAGATTCCTCTACCCTTTGTATACGCAGTCACTTCACTCTGATAGTTTGTCAAGGTTCTTACAGGTCCTCTTCCTGTAATACGCATATCGCCATTTTCACAATCCGACACTTCAACCTTTGCTTTCCGCATTTCTAGATCGTAGAGTGCACGACTTAAAGAGTCGGATGGAAGCTCTAGTTCGAACTGATAGAACGGCTCTAGGATTACATTATCTGCTTTCATGAGCGCTTGTCTAACGGCGCGACAAGCTGCCTGGCGGAAATCTCCTCCTTCGGTATGCTTAATATGTCCTCTACCCGCCGTCAGAATAATCTTCACATCTGTTAAGAACGACCCTGTCAAGACACCACGATGTCTTTTTCGACTTAAAGCAGACAATATCGAACGTTGCCAGGCTGGCGAAAGCATATCACTACTACAAGCACTGACAACTTGAATCCCACTCCCTCTTTCTAACGGTTCTAGACGGACATGTACTTCCGCATAATGACGTAATGGTTCAAAATGTCCAGCCCCATCGACAGGACTTTGAATGGTCTCTTCATAGACAATACTACCAGTCGAAAAACCCACCGTGATTCCACAGCGATCCTGAATCTTTTTACGAAGTACTTCCATCTGCATCTCACCCATGATCTGCACCGATATATTTTTCGTCTTTTCATCCACAGATATTTCTAACTGCGGATCTTCCGAAGCCAACTCGCGACAAGTATCCGCAAGTACTAATACATTCGCACCTTGTGGAACAACCAAACGATAATTCAAGAACGCATTGAGTATTGGTGCATCCCGGCCCTCTTCAAAACCAAGACCTTGACCACTTTCATATTTCTTCAATCCTTTGACCGCAACAACCATACCCGCTTCAGCTTCATTCAAAGATTCAAAAGAACCACCACTATATAGGCGAATCTGATCAACTTTTTCATCTTCTTCTAATTTTTCTTTAGCATGAAGAACGCCACCTGTGATACGCATATGTGTCAAACGATTTCCTTGCGTATCTTCTGAAATCTTATAAACACGCGCCCCAAAATTCTGTGGATATTCACGCACCATCGCAAGATCAGCAATCATGTCCATCAAAGCATCGACACCTTGTAGCTTAAGAGCCGATCCAAAAAACACCGGAAAACATTTTCTTTCCATAACAGCCTTACGAACAAGAGAAGACTCAATCGTTCCAGTTTCCATATACTGATCGAGCATCGTATCTTCTACCATCGCTAACTTATCAAAGCGTTCCTCATCCCAACGAACACATGCATCACTACAATTCTTCTCTAGATTTTCCATCAATTCATCTTCCGAAAAATGAGAAATATCCATCTTATTGACAAATACGACACATGGAACTCCATAATGTTCCAGGCACTTCCAGATTGTACGTGTATGTGACTGCACACCATCCTGTCCATTGATTAAAATAACAGCTAGATCAAGAACCTGTAGTACACGTTCCATCTCTGCTGAAAAGTCCACATGTCCTGGTGTATCTAACACAAAGACACGTGTATCCTTCCAATCAAAATAAGCTTCTTTCGAATAAATGGTAATCCCATGATCTCTTTCTTGTTCATCATAATCTAATACAGTATCTCGTTTATCGACTCTACCTAATTTACGAATCTTACCACTCTGATACAGCATAGCTTCTATACATGTCGTCTTCCCTGCATCGACATGCGCAACAATACCTACTGTCAACTTTTTCATATTATTTTTTTAAATCTGTACCACAGAAAGGACAGTACACACTCTCATATGCTTCTCCATCTTTCTGTAGAGCTTCTTTTCCACATACTGGACAGATGACTTTTCCATCTATTTTCTGCCAACAGATTTCTCCATTCTTTCTTCGTTCATATTCTAAGCGCATCTGTCGCGCGCCCTTCGCAACCGTAAAAGAAGCATCCTGATGATTCTTACGATAATAACATTCGTAATCTTTCACATCCCATAGTGCTTCTTCTTTTTCTTGTTGGGCCTGTTGGAACGCTTCTTGCCAAGAAATGGCTTGTTTTTTCCATTCTTTTACCGCATCAATTTTCTGTGCATCCCGATTTGTATCATATTTCCAGAATACCGACCGTAACAACGAGCTCTTTAACATTTCCATATCTTCTTTTCGAATTTCTTTTCTCTTTGCTTGTCTTTTCACCTTGAGCTCCTGCCCACATAATATACCAGCATAAGGAGGAATATAATTGTCCCAGACCGGATGCCTTGCATAAAGAGATTCGGAAACAACAAGATAATTATATTGTCCATAAAAAGACTTTCGGTTCTCTGTTTTCAGATCCGCAAGTGTTACTTTGATCTCATAGCAACGAAATATCTCTTCTGCATCCATGGACATAAAATCCACAATTTCATCCCCATGTCCGTCCGCTTTAAAACCAATCGTTACTTCTTCACATCCATACTCTCTTTTCTTACGACATTCTTTACGTAAGGCTTCTTCTAGCAGCAATGTTTCTTTTGTCTTTGGCATATCACAATAACTCCTTATTTGAAGCCACGACAAGAATATTCTGTTTCTCCCATGGCAATATATCTTCTTCACATACAATTACTTTGATATTTGCAAAATACTTATGTAAAACCCTTTGATAAGCAAAACGATTAAGGGCATGGAACCCAAAGCGCGCGGATACCATATTGATCATATAGATTCCATCTTCTTGTAAATGTTCCGCTACAAGAGAAGTATTTTCATCATCTCTACCTTGCATCGCATTTCCGATAAAGGCATCGTTAATTATAAGATCAAATTTCTCTTTTGTTTTTGCGAGCCATGCAAAACCATCTTCTTTTACAACACTCAGATTTGCTCTTTCTTCCATATCGAGCTCATCTAAACGAAAAAAACGATATGCCAGATCTACAATCTCTTCACTCATTTCCGAAACCGTAATCTTCGCTTTGCGATAACGATCCAAATAATATTTCGGATACGAAAAAGCCCCTCCACCGATCAAATAGGTATGTCGTATATCGGGTTTGATTGCAAATGCATAACTGAATTTTTGCATATAAGGGAATATAAGATCCAACTCTTTTGCTTTGTCCAAAAACATTGCGGACTCCATCTGACCATTAACTATCAAAAAAAGAATCGGTTCTCCTTCGTAATCCGCATCAATGACTTGTATCTTTCCTAGTTCTGTTTCTTTTTTATATACAATTTCCTGTATATCTTGTTTCTTAATATCTTGCATAATTGTCTTTATTATACAGATGAATTATCATTTTAAGTGCAACACTTATAAAAAATAAAAGTCCAT
>CAUWDF010000046.1:0-14025 GCA_963557245.1 uncultured Bulleidia sp. | reverse complement strand
AAATGAACCCTCCAAGTTGAACTTTAACTTTGTCCAACTTTCGGGGTTCACTACATGAACATGCTTTTTTAATACCTTTATTCGTCTACTTCAATAAGACCATAGCCTCCCTGTGCACGACGATATACAACAGAAATTTTTTGACTATCTTCATCTTTATAAATGTAGAAATTATGACCAGATAGTTCCATCTGCATAATTGCTTCATCTAGAATCATTTCATCCGCTGTAATGTTCTTTATACGTACTGGAATGTCTTCTGCCTCTTCTGCCGCTGTATCTTCAGCAACAAAGGCATCTGCTAAATGCTCTCTATGTCTCTTAGAAAGACGTGTCTTCTGTCTTCTAATTTGGTCTTCAAGCTTGTCAATAGCTAAATCAACAGCAGCATAGAAGTCCTTCTCTACAACTTCTGTTCTGAGAATACCAACTTTAGTAGGAATTGTAATTTCAACTTTCTGACTCGTTGGATACACTCTTGCAACAACTCTAACAATGGTATCTGAATCGATTAAAAGATACTTTTCAAGAGATGACAATTTCTTTTCAATCTGCTCCTTCATTGCCGGTGTTACACTAATATTCTTTCCCACAATTTCAAACCGCATAATTATTACCTCCAGTTTCTATTTGTAGAAATAACATATAAATTAGCTTCTTAAAATGAGGCTCAATCTTCCAACAATTCGTGTGCACTCTTATGTTTTGTAACTACATTATAACCAGATTAAAAAAGAATAGAAAGAAAAATAAATCAAAAAATACAAAGTCCTCTATTTGTATTTTTATTCTTTGAAAGCGATTTCATTCAACCACTTATAGACCACTGTCATCGCGTAAGAATCCATGCCACAATAACGTTTCAAATCCTCTACAATCTTTGCTTTTTCTTCAACAGATGTTCCATCGTTGTAATCTAAATGTCGCCACTGATAAACCGCATCCATGCCTTGTGAAATATCTAGATCTTTGTAACCCGGATCATCCATCATTGCCATAATAGATTTTAAAGACCAAGAACCACGCATACGTACATCATATACAGCTCCTGTAATAAATGGTAACTGCATATCTTCCATACGATGATTAATATTTTCTAAAGAAATCTTCAAATCTGAAAATTGATCTGCAAATTCTTGAATGCGTATCATCTCTGCTCCCATAGCATTGTAGGCAATAATAGAGCCATTTTTAGGAATATCTCGCACTAAATTTTCAGCCATATCTCTTCGATCATCATGAACATTCAAATAAACCTTATGTGTCACGGTACCGTCTTTTTGCATAATATGTAAGGAATATTCAAATGGTAGAACATCATATGGATGCATTCCTTTATAAGGAGGAACCGCAAATGTCTCCCACTCAAAGTCCAAAAATGCAATCGGATAGGAAATATTTTTTAACCAAGAACGCAAAGCATATTGATCTGCATAAAGTCCGCCATTCTCGTCTGCACGAATCTGTGCATATTGCATTCGCGAACCTTCTAAAAGATCTAAATCTACCTGTTTCAACGTACGAAGACCTTTTTTGTACATATCATAGCGATGCTGAGAATTCACTAAATGAAGGACTGAATTGTCCGGTTCTTTTATTTCAAAAGAAAAACATTCATCATAGTATGGACACTTTCTTCTTCCTGCACAACGGACCGTACGAAGAGGTTCTGGAAGTTCTTTTTCTGTCGCTTCCTGCATTTCTTTTAAGATAGAAGAAAAGTCCATCTGTTTTTTTGCCAATGTCTCTTCAATAGGTAAAGTAGGATTATTATGTGCATTATAAAAACTATCCGTGATGATAAATAATGCGTCCGGATCTAATTCCTCTCCTCTTTCATATTTTGCATTCAAATGCAAAATACGTACTTCGCCAATCTTGACACCGCAGTTTTGAATAACCCATAGCGCAGCATTATAAAAAATCGTATCATCTGCATGTGGATAAAGACCTGTATAAATAAAATAAATATCCCATCCTTGAGCAGTGCGATGCAGGAATGGAGCTTTAATACGCAGTCCCTGATATTCAAAACGCGCTCTTACAAGCCAGTCATATGTTTGAAGTGCTTCTATTGTTCTTGTAGTTGAATCACCTGTCTCACCGATAAAAGGATCTGTTACTCCTAGCTTACAAGAAACTAAATCTATAATCTTTTCATCTAATCGTACAAACGATGGATGTTCTAATTTATGAGTTGTCAATTCCTTTAAATATAAAAGAGGACAACGTATATACTTCTTTAAATCTGATATATGAATCATACAATCACCTCAAACATGATATCACATACTAAAAAGATCCGCTTTGCGGATCTTAAAATGTTTGATTTATTTTTCTTCGGAGAGTGGTACCATAGCCGCACCGATAATGCCTGGTTCTTCTAACTGAGCAAGTTCAAATGGTGTATCATGCAGAGCTTCATGGGAATACTTTTTAAATTGTTCAATAACTCCTGGCATGAACTTATCTGCACTCTTCATCATTCCTCCACCAATCACAAACATATCTGGATCACAGACACATGCGATTGTCGCAAACATTTGCCCTAAATCTTCCTGCATCTGTTTCACAATTGCAACTGCTTTTTCATTGCCTGCTTCTGCAAGTTCAAATACACGACCAGCATGTGGAATATCTTCATTAGGCATTGCTTCTCTACCCTTACGTGTAATACCTGTTCCACTTGCTTCTGTCTCAACAGCACCTTCGTGGAGAGAATTGATCTTTTCGCGGTTACGGTCAATTACAATATTTGCAATTTCTCCACCAAAGCCATGCTTACCAGAAACAGTCTTACCATCAAATACAAGAACACCACCAATACCTGTAGAAATTGTAACGTAGAAAACAGTCTGTAAACCTTTACCAGCACCTACAAGAGCTTCTGCAAGACCAGCAACATTTGCATCATTTTCCAAATAAGCTGGCATACCGAACTCCTTTTTCAGATCATCGGCAACAGAATATCCAGCAAATCCTTTTAAGTTTGTAGAAATGATCAATGAACCTGTTTTCTTATCAACAGGACCTGGAACTCCTACACCGATACCAGAAGCTTCTTGCCAATCTGGAATCTCATGAATCATTTTTTTGATATTGCTCATAACCTTTTCTGGTCCTTCTGTACCATAAGAAGGGCCTTTTAACTGAGCAAGTACTTCACCCTCTGCAGAAACCTTAGCAACACGTACGTTTGTTCCACCAAGATCTACACCAATGTAACACTTCATCTTATTTCCTCCTCGTAAAATATTGTCTGGTTTTCTTTATAATATCAATCTAATATTCTCTTTTTATTATAGATAATTTCTTAGCTTTTCTCATCTATCCAAGTGCATCAGTCTGCTAGAGTTCCAAAAGGATCCCATGGTGCAAGTTCAATTGGTGTCTTACTTAAAGCAGCTTTTGCTTCTTCACTCAAATACTTCTTCTGAACCGCAGCTACATAAACATACTTATCAAACCAAGAATCCGAGCAAAGGAAGAATCCCTTATTAGCAGAAGCATCTCCCCAAGAGTTCTCAATCTTCCATCTATTTGGCTTACCATTCTCATCAAAGTTAACACCTGTAATGACCATCGCATGATTCATGGCAGATTGCCCAAGATCCAACATTTCTGCTTTAGACATAGAAAGATCCATATCAAACGTGCCTTCATAATCATATTGCTGATCATCCCAAAGACCTGTCTCTCTATCACTATCTGGACCGCAATCACATCCGAACCATACAAGTTCTCCATCTTTTAACTGTTTGACGATTGCTTCTTTCAGTTCTTCCATTGGCAGATTCAATAAAGAAATTGGATTTCCATCTACTACATTACCTAAATACTTAACGGTAAATACTTCATGGAATGGCTTATCTGCTGTAGGACCATTGATACAGTTGATATAATCGTCTAAATCTTCTCCGAGATATTTCTCATAAAATTCTAATGGTGTAACATGGTATTCTGCATGCGCTTTATGATTTGCATCATAATACTCGAATGTAAACTCTTTAGGTGGAAGACCAAAGCAAGATGCTAACAGACCATAAATTTCCTTTAAAGCCTGCTCTTTGACTGCCTGTACATCTCCACCTGCCGTATGAGCTGCACGAGAATCGACTACAAACTTTCTCAAACGTCTATTTAAAATCTGATTCATCTTTCCTGTATGAGAAGACTGATATGTCTCAGGCATCGCTGTCTTTGGACAAATACCATACTTCTTAACAAGAGATTGAATCATATTCCACTGTCCACCATCTCCTACTGGGCACTGTAATAAGAAACGCATTGTTTCGCTATTGAGCGGAGAATCTAATTCTTGTAATGTACATTCCATGAACCAATTCGCTTTTTCTAATTTATCATAAAATGCTATGTAGTTCTGAGAAAGTTCAAAATCTTTCATATTATACTTCTTTGCAATCTTTTCACGCAGAACATTCATGGAAGAGAAGATCCAGCATCTTCCCGAAGCCTTCTGGTTTGTTACAGGTAACTTATCATTTTCAATGCTGAAAATATTTGGATGAGCAACTTCCGCCTCAAACACACGACTAATCGTACCGACATCATTTTTTGTCAAAGCATTTCTAACGACTCTTGCCTTTGTGTCAGATTCATATCCACTACGCAATGTGGAAATTTCCGATAAAGATACAGATTTCATTTTATATTTCCTCTACTTTGGTTTCTATTTTATTACTTTTGATAGCGCTTTACAAAAAGAATTGAGCCAGAAATTCTAGCTCAATTCATTCCAATTACATTTTATTGTTTTATGTATAAATACCTTACAAGCAATCCTCCTGCTATCGCAATCAAAGAGAAGCCAAATACGGATACAAATGTGCCATAGAACAAATTATCATATGTTGCAGGGGTTTTCTTATCGTTTGTAATACGGATACCGATCGGATTAGATGAATCAAAACCATTATTTCCATTTTGTTCCAGAATAATTTTTTCTCCAGTCGAAACATAACCATCTGGAGCCTTTGTTTCTTTCAAGTAGTAACCTCCAGCATGATACAGCAATTCACCCTGAATTTTACCATTCTCATCTGTCTTATAGATAGCTTCTTTCCCATACCGATCCAGAGCTGGTTTAGAAGTATCCGCATAATATACCGTAAACTCACAATCTTTTAACGGAAGATCTGTATTATCCTTATCTACCTTTTCAATCTCAAAAAAGATAGGCCTTGCTTTATCGCACATCATAATGCATTGTGGAGAATCCCCTGTACCTTCTACTGTAAAAGCAATATCCTCTGCCAGTTCATAACCAAAAGGAGCCTCTACTTCGTGAAGATAATATGTTTCTCCCCCTTTCAACATTTCGGATATTTTTTTTCCATTCACATCTTCACGAACGCCAGTCCGATCACTAGTACTACACAACTCGGCAACGACTGCATGCTCTGCATTTAGAATCTGTAATTTAGCTCCTGCTAATGGCACACCATTCTGATCTATCTTGGCAAAAGAAATTCCTACTGTATTATCTACCATTGTAATAGTAACAAGCTTTTCATTGCTTTGTGTTGGGACTGTAAACTGAATACTTGCTGTACCATGAACACCATTTTTCCAATCGGTTTCTGACAATTCATAGGTATGGCCAGCGCAGAGTGGTTCTTTCACTTCATAAGCCTTATGACCAGTCGTCCACTCTTCGAGTGTTTTCCCATCTGTCTTGTCCACGAGTCTTAGCTTCACACCAGTTACAACATTTCCCTTTTCATCTGTTTTTAGAAACTGATAACGAATCGGATTATCCTGCAACGATAGGCTGATTGCATCCATCGGATAAAGCGGAACGGAGAACGTGAGATCAGCCGCATAATAATATCCTACTGGAGCAGTCTTTTCCTTTATCACATAATCTTTTCCCGCTTTCACATATGCACCAATCTCCATTGCATCCTTTGTCGTTTTCCATGTATAAATCACTTCTGCCGTTTCAGCATCCAGTAATAACAATTCAGCTCCCGCAATGGCCTTTCCCTCGAGATCCGTTTTATGAACATGAATATCGATTGCTTGGTCAACCATATGGATGACAGTTTCCTCTTTTCCATCAAATGAAAGTGGAACTGTAAATGAAATATCTTCACTCTGGTAATATCCTTCTATGCCCGCTTCTTCTCTTAAAATATAAGTTTCTCCTGCTCGCAAATACATTCCTATCTCGATATCCTGATTACTTTCTGTAATCCATTCTCCAACTTTTTCTTCTGTTTCTTTTTCATACACTGCCAATTTCACACCAACCAATCTGTTATGATTCGAATCTTCTTTACGTATCTTCCATTCGATAACATAATCGATTGCTTCAATGATTACAGGCTCCGACGTACCATGTTCAGGGACGTCAAAAATAACATCTTCAGCCTTAAAATATCCAGTTGGAGACTCTTCCTCTCTTAACACATAAGAATGGCCAGCACAGAGTCCAACTAGACGCACTGGTTCTTTAGTACTGCGAAAAGTTTGTACCGGCATCTCTCCTTTATCCGTTTTCTCATAAACTACCATAGAAGCACCTTCAACGGGATTTCCAGATTGATCTTTCTTCATTGCATAATAAACAATCGAAGGATCTTGTCCCGTAATTGTAATCACTCCATTCCCATATTCAGGCACTTTAAACGTTTTTTCAATCATGGTGTACTTTCCATCAGGAGTACGCGTCTCAACTAGACGATAAGTATGTCCTCGCTTTAGGAGACCAACTTCTTCTGGTTCTTTTCCGGTTACAAATCGATAAACTTCCTTACCATCCTCACTCATATCAAAAATTGCCAGTTCTGCATCTTCAACAGGTTCTCCATTTTCATCCACTTTAGCAAAGTGATAAATTATCTTAGAATCTACAATTGTTACAACAATTTTTTTCTGTTCTTCTGTTGGATATTTTGGAATCGTAAAACGTGCCTCTTCTGCCAAAAAATATTCCAAAGACACATCTTCTTCTACAATTGCATAGGTATGTCCTGCATATACATATTTAGAAATATCCCTTTCTGTACCATCAGTCACCCATGGATTTCCTTGACTATCGTTCATTTCGACTCGGTGGTAATCTCCATTTGTAACATCGTAGAGAGACAGAGTTGCTCCTTTCACGGCTTTTCCATCTTGATCTATTTTCGAAACTACACAATGGATTACAGGATCCTTTAATTCAATCCTATTTTTTTCACCTGCTTGAAAAGTCATATTCTGACAATAGTACCCAGCTGGAGCTTCTCGTTCTTCTAGTACATATGTCTTATCTTTATCTAACTTTACAATATGTGCTTTCGAATCAGAAATCCATTCTTCGATTATTTTTCCACCTTGCTCTTTTAAGCATAAGGAAGCACCTTCTAGAATATTTCTTGTTTCATCTGTTTTGACAACCTCTGTAGACTGTTCCGCTACATTCATACAAATTTGGCTGACTCTTTTTTCAACATTCCCCGTCACGATCAACTTCTGCCATGCTTGTTCCGAATGTAAAATGATTGGAATATTCATAAAAAGTTTATTTTCCGAATCCGTCTCAAAGACAATTTCTCCACACTCTTTTTCATTTGGAATCTTTGCATAGAAATCACCTGTAAAAACAGAAGATTTGTCAACCTCCTTTCCTCGACTGTCTGTAATTGTAAATCCTTCTACTTTTTTTAATTTCATAATAGAAAGAACGGTCGAATCTGCCTCAAAATGATAAATATGATTTGCCTCACACTCTTTTAAAGTAATTGTTTCCGACGGACCAGCAAGGACTTTTCCACTTTGCATATCCGTTACTTTCCAATTTAATTTTTTGTCATATGCTCGCATTGATGTACGAATTTCTTCCACTGCCTTCGCTATCTTTTCCGCATCTGTATCCCAACGGCATTGATTTCCAAGCAATTCCCAAATAATCTGTTGTGAAGCTGCATAATAAATCTGTTCCGTCCTATCCTTGTAGCCATAACCTAACGCACTTGCTAAGAATATTTTCTTTTTTATATCGACAGATAGATCTTTCCATTTATCCAGTTCTGTCTGCTCATATACATCTCCATGTCCAACCTGCACTTCGGGTTCAATACAATAAGCTGGATGTTCCTGATAACTTTTGTAAGACAAAAGGTATTTCTGTGTCTCTCCATTATGAGTCAAAAAATAAGTGATACCTGTTAACGATTGATCCACGGACAATGCCTCTACTGTTTGGATTGGAATACACAATAGACACATCATACATACAATCAATCTTTTTAAAAGTTGTCGCATTTTTTTCATGCATCGTTCCTCCTCTACTTTCTTATTCCCCAAAAGTAGGAAGTCTCTTCAAAGGATACAAAAAAAAAAAAACAGGATTCACTTTCGAATCCTGTCCTAAAATTTATGCGTCTAATTTTTTACCTGTTAATAAAGTATAAGCTTCTTCATACTTTTCAATTGTCTTTTCAATAACTTCCTGTGGTAAGTTATAGTCACTTTCTGGATTAGTCTTTAACCAGTCACGTACGAACTGCTTATCAAAGGATGGCTGAGAATGACCTGGCTCATAACCTTCTACTGGCCAGAAACGAGAGGAATCTGGTGTAAGCATTTCATCACCTAAGATAATTTCTCCATCTTCATTCAATCCAAATTCAAACTTTGTATCGGCAATGATAATACCCTTTTCACAAGCATAGTCAGAGCACTTTTTATATAAAGCAATTGTATATTCCTTAATTTTAGAAGCATACTCTTCGCCATGTCCAGGGAATGCTTTTTCAAGAACATCAATTGACTGCTCATAAGAAATATTTTCATCATGATCACCAATCTCAGCTTTTGTACTAGGTGTGTAGATTGGCTCTGGGAGCTTATCACATTCTTTCAGCCCTTCTGGAAGAGCGATACCACAAACTGTTCCAGTCTCCTGATAAGAAGCCCAACCACTACCTGTGATATAACCACGGACAATGCATTCAACTGGAATCATATTCAGTTTCTTGCAGAGCATAGACTTGCCACGGAATTCATCTGTACGGAAATATTCTGGCATATCATTGACATCTGTAGAAATCATATGGTTTTTAACAATATCCTTTGTATAATCGAACCAGAACTTAGACATCTGTGTCAGAACAGCACCTTTTTTAGTAACCTTATTCTTTAAAATAACATCGAATGCAGAGATACGATCTGTAGCAACCATGATAAGGGCATCTCCCGTATCATAAATTTCACGGACTTTGCCTTCTTTGATTGGTGAATATTCTTTCATTTCAATTCCTCCGTTTTTCAACATTAAAAGTATACCATTATTCACACTTTCCGAATGAAAAAATCATATTTAAAATGGAAACTTCTTAAGATTGTAGACGATTTTCATCCTTTTCTTCTGGAAAATCAGAATGATTTTGTTCATTTCCTGAATTTTCACGTTCCATCAGTGTCACTTGTAAAGAGTCTTTCTTACCACCACGTTCATATTCTACTGTAACAACATCACCGGGTTCATAAGATGAAAGAATATCCACAATATCATCCGATATTACAACTTCATGACCATCAATCGCACAGATAATATCGCCTTCTTGTAAACCAGCCTGCTCGGCAGTTGAATTCTCAGTAAACCCTTGAATGACAGCAGCGCTACCGTTATTACGTACTAAAATTCCCAGACCTGCACGGTTATCATTGATTGGAGCCTGAGGTGCTGTTTGGTTTCCACTACCAGGAATTGCGCCAAAAATCTCGCCAAAATCACCAAAACTACCAAAAGGTCCACACATGATCGACTGTTCCATATTTTCCTTTTCTCTTTGGATTGCCAATGTACTTCCACAGAATGCACCGGAAAAAGCCACGGCAAATATAAATATTCCCTTACCGAATGTAGCCCATGGAAACTTTTTTCTAGCTTTTGGCATATGCACAGGTGAAATATCTACCTTTGTACGTCCTGTTTCTGCTTTATTTTCCTTTGGAGATTCCTTTTTTGCCATTTCATCCTTTTCCGCTGTCTCTTTTTCTTCTGTTGCTGTTGTCTGATTCTCTGAGACAGTCTCTTCCACATTTTTCTCTTCGCCCATTTTGCTCATCTCCTTAATACAATGCAAGGATAACTTTTTCATGTGAAAAGTATTTGAACATCATACGAATTTTAAAGTAAACCCATTCCTTTTATGAAAAAAGAAATTTGTTCTGTATAATATGTCCGATAGAAAAAAGAATGGAGATACCAGACACATGACGAAAGCAATTTTATTTGATCTTGATGGAACATTAACCGATTCAGGAGAAGGTATTACAAAATGTGCACAATACGCTTTTCAAAAACTGAATTTAAAAAGCCCTTCTTTAGATGATCTTCGAATCTTTGTTGGGCCACCTCTAGCAAGATCTTTTGCTCAAAAAGGCGTACCAAAAGAGAAAATCGACACAGCAATCACTTACTTCCGAGAACGTTATCAAACAATTGGAAAATATGAGAACATTCCATATCATGGAATCAAAGAACTTCTTGCACAATTAAAAAACGAAGGTTATCAACTTTTTACAGCTACTTCAAAACCAGAAATACTCGCCAAAGAGATCCTATCTCATTTTGAATTAGATTCTTACTTTGTAGCTATCTGTGGTGCTTCACTTGACCATTCGCGCGAAACCAAAGAAGCTGTCATCGCCTATTTATTAAAAAAATATCCAATTCAAAACGCCATTATGATTGGAGATACTTCCTTCGACGTCTATGGTGCAGCCAAATTCAATATACCTTGTATCGGTGTAGATTGGGGATATGGAAACTGTTCCGACATGAAAAAAGCAGGTGCTATAACAACAGTCTCTTCCATAGACGAACTCTACAACAACCTGCATCATTTCTTTTAAAGTGAGTCTTTCAAACTCTTTTCTAACATGTGATAAATTTCTTCCTTGGAGATCAAAATCATTGGATCTCCTTTTTTGTAATTAAGCGTAATACCACCAAATGTATCTTCTGCATAAATCGGTTCCATCAATTCTTTTAAACGTAAGACAAATGGATGTACACCTCCGCATTTTTCAAAATGTTCTTTTGACGTATATACATGAAAATAATAACGATAATCGGTTTCTACAAGAAGATGTTGCGGATCGACACTGCCATCTTCTAACTGCGTTCCATCAATGAGAACTTCTTCGTCTTGCAGAACAATCTGTGTAATTTCCTTCATAACAAGATCAATATTATCTACTGAATCATTTTCAAGCATACGATCTGCAGCCACTTCTAAAGCCATATGAGTTGTTGTATCCATTTTTTTCTCCATCCTATTTTTATAATTATACCATTTTACTGTTTTTTCTCAAAATTATGACAAACCGATATGATTGTCTAAAATTTACAAATATTATATAATGCAGCTGTAATTGTTATATAGGAGACAAAAATGGCAATTCATATTATTACAGATTCAACTTGTGACCTCACACGTGAGGAAGCAGACGAGTTAGGTGTTACGGTTCTACCAATTTTGGTACATATTGCAGGAAAAGATTATCGTGACCGGGTGGATTTAAGTGCAGACGAATTTTACGAAAAAATGATTGAAGAGGAAGAATTACCAAAAACTTCCCAGATCACGCCATATGCTTATGAAGAAGCAATCCAAGAACAGATTCAGAAAGGCAACGAAGTCATTCTGATTACATGTGGATCTACTTTTTCCGGATGCTACCACAATGCATATATGGTAGCGCAAGACTATCCGGAAACAGTAACTGTCATAGATAGTGACTGTGCATCCTTTGGTCTACAGATTCTGGTCCGTTATGCTTGTGAACTCATCAAAAGAGGTCTTTCTTTACATGAAATCACAGGTATCTTAGAAGAAGAAAAGAAATATATTCATATTATATGTTTAGTCGATACACTAGACTATGCATGTAAAGGTGGACGTGTTTCCCCACTTGTTGCAGCAGCAGGTAAAATGCTCGGTATCCACCCTGTTATTACAGTATGGAAACGAAAGATTGAAGTTGTTGGTAAAGCTCGTGGCTCACGCTCTGGAAACAATCTTCTTATCAAAGAAATTGTCGATAGTGGTGGTATTCGCTTCGATATGCCTTTCTGCTTAGGCTACTCGGGTCTATCCGATCGAAAACTCAAAAAATATATCGAAGATTCTGCGCCTCTTTATGAAGGAAAAACAGATGAAGGTTTCCACATCTGTCAATTTGGAAGTTCTATCGGTACTTACTCTGGTCCAGGTGCTGTTGGATGTGCCTGGTTCGCAAAAAAACCAAATCGTTAAAAAGTGTGCAAAAATCTGCACACTTTTATTTTTGATTCTTCATTGCCGCATCTGCTAAAGAAAGAGCACCCGATTGACTATCGGCTCCAGCTAAAAAACCAGAAGGATGACAGAATCGCGAATCGGCAACGCCAGAAACTTCTTGTAACTTTTCGTTCCGTAAACCATACCAAGACTCTGGTAATGGATGGCGATAGGACTCTCTATCATCTGGATCATCTAGGACGCATTGAATATTCCAACCGCCTCTTAATGCCGGAGAAATAACATACCAAAGACTTTCTGCTTTGGGATTGTAGTGAGACTCTGCTGTCACGACACCTTGCCAAGGTGCAAACTGATCTAAGATCATAAGATGATTACTAGAGAAATCAATCTGACGTAAGATATAATCTTTCCCATCTAAAGCATCAATGATCGAATCCAATCGATTCAAAAAGATATCTTTCGCAAAAGAAACAGCATCCATAAAAGCTTCATCTGGATTACGATCCGACTCCCATGTCGGATTAAAATCTTTAATGAGCTGAGTAATAGTAAAAGGAATATTTCCTTGATAAATCAGTTCTTTTCTCTGTTCATCTTGTAATTGTTCCATATGTATAGCTGCATCTTTGACCGGGTCAAAGCCATTATCTGCCGCATCAATTCCTAATATCAAAGACTTTTCCACTTTTTGATATACGGTTTCCATATATCTTTCTGGACAGTTCTCGGATTCTAAAATCTCTTTATAATATTGTTTCCAAACAAGACCACAGGACGCATATGGAATATTTGTATTTGGATGCGTACCGTTCTCTTCTTTATTTTCGGGAGTATGATGATCTAATTCTCCGCCACCAATATCAAATACTATCCAGTCCCCTTCCGTTGGAATTTCTTCATCTCCTCCACGTTGAATTGTAATATCATCAGCGATCAATGATAGCATTGCAGCGGCGAATACATCATCCGCATGGAATAGACCATTATGAGTAAATAAGTTTAAATGTGTTCGCAATTTTTTCCCCTCCTTACACGAGAAAATCCGTATTTATCATACGGATTTTATTTCTGGGGGATTAGCCCCTGATTAAAGCTCTTACGCTCTTTTCTGACACGTCCAAGACGGAAAATACCAGACGCTGTAATTGATAGCTCTGGAAGTCTACCTGGATATTTAGCCTCGTTATTTTCGCGAATAAATGCTCTTCCTTGAATCAGTACGCGATCTCCTTCTTCAAATGCAAAAGCTTCATCCGCTCTCCAATCTTTAGCTGTAAAAGAAATAATATCACGAGATCCTTCTTCATTATGTTCATGACGATAGTCACGACAATTCAGTTCACGTAATAATGTAGCAATCTTACGATCCTGGCTATATACGGACAATCTTCCGAAAGCCATCTTCTGGTCTTCGTTCTCTCCAAAATCTGTTCTCATACGAACAATTCCTTCGTCTTCGATTGTGCCGATCATTGTAACGTAATAACATATAACGTTCTGTTCTCGATCGCGAATTGTTTCAAAAGCAAAATAATCTCTATGTTTTTCAGGCATAAACGGTGATTGAATCCTTTCTTTCTTATCTATTCAAAAATGAACAAAAGAATCATAGCACATAATTTATTGAACAAAAAATATTTTTTTAGTCGTAATCTTATAAAAGATACATTTTAACAATTACTTAACAGAATTCTCAAATACTTTTTTTAATAGATGAATTATCATTTTAAGTGCAACACTTATAAAAAATAAAAGTCCATGA
>CAUWDF010000045.1:0-14089 GCA_963557245.1 uncultured Bulleidia sp. | reverse complement strand
AAAAGGCATATTTATGCCTTCTAAAGCTATTTTTATTTTCTTAAACTCCTAAAGTCAGGAAATTATACCATTTTGGATATATACGCGCAATATTATCCCTTTTTTAGCGTCCCTCTCTCTTCATTACGATTCAAAATTTCATCTGTAGCTTCACCCAAAATACGTGATCCGAGCTTCGTGCGATTCTGTCTTTGGTTGACTTGAGAACGAAATACATGATGTTCTTGCCAATCAGTACCACCATTTGAATCATTTAACAACAGCGGTTGAAAGTTATCCATTGCTCGAGCAAACTTTGCTTCCGATGTATCACATCTTTCAAATTCTTCAAAAATATCACGCAGCTCCCTCTGTTGATCTTCAGGAAGCATTCCAAATAAATGATCTGCAGCCTTTTCTTCTCGTTCCTGCTGTGTCTTTTTAGCATCTTCGTCATACGCATATGTATCGCTTGCTTCAATTTCAACAATATCATGTATGAGGCACATGATCATAACACGTGAAATATCAATGGACTCATTTGAATACTCTTTAAGCAAATATGCCATGATGGCCATATGCCAAGCATGTTCCGCATCATTTTCATTTCTACCATGATCTGTTAGATGTGTCTGCCGAAAAATATTTTTTCTTGGTCAATTTTCAAAATAAAATCAATTTGTTTCCGTAATCTATCTGAAATCATATTATTTTTCCTTCTCAACAATCCTACAAGCAATACGGACACATTCTTCGCATTCTTTTAGAACTTTTCCATTTTCAATTCCCTTAATAGTACGACACTGGAAAGCACCAACTTCATCATCAAAAAGCTGTACCATGTTTCTCATCTTCAAATAAACCTTCCCTTTGGAATTCGGAGAATCTAAATTTCCAGAACTATTCATATAAGAGATGACCATACATGCAGCATTCAATGCTCCACATGTTCCAAATGTATTACCTAACCCACTTCCTAACCCTTCGGATAAACAAAACAATTCTTTTTCAGATAGACCAATTTCATCCGCATACGCACACAAAACAGCCTGTGCACAGTTATAACCTTTATTTCTTAATGCAACTGCAATATCTTCTTTACTCATAAAAACCTCTCCATAAAAAAAGCCATCACATATGTGATAGCTCAAAAAACTAATTAGCTTCTTCTAAAGAAACCTGGAATAACTCCATCATTATCATCGGAAGCACTATCTTCACCACCGAAACTGATGTCATCCGAATCATCTTCCTCGACAACACCAGAAACTGGAGTCTGTACAGATGTTGCAACAGGACTCTTTTCAGCAGCCGGACCATCACTTTCGATTGTCTGTGGCTTTGGAAGATCAAAACCTGTAGCAATAACAGATACAATAATAGAATCTCCTATCTTATCATTGATAGCAACACCGAAAATAATATCAATATCATTTCCAGAAGCTTCTCTAATATAATCTACTGCCTCAGATGCATCATATGCTGACATAGTTGCACCACCAGTTACATTGATAATAGCACTCTTAGCTCCCTGAATCTGGGCTTCCAAAAGTGGAGACTGAATAGCTCTTTCTGCAGCTTCTTTTGCTTTATTATCACCATCAGCCATACCGATTCCAAATAAAGCAGAACCCTGTCCTTCCATAACACTCTTAATATCTGCAAAGTCAAGGTTAATCATAGCTGGAACAGCAATCAGATCAGTAATTGTCTGAACACCCTGACGTAAGATATTATCAGCTTCTTTAAATGCATCTTCAAATGGAATATGACCAATGACTTCAAGAACCTTATTATTAGAAATAATAATTAATGAATCAACATATTCTTTTAACTGTTCCAGACCCTGTTCAGCCTGAACCATTCTTTTTCTTCCTTCAAAGGAAAATGGTTTTGTAACAATACCAACTGTTAAACAACCAAGTTCTTTTGCAATCTTTGCAAATAATGGAGCTGCACCTGTACCAGTTCCTCCTCCCATACCTGCAGTAAGGAAGATCATATCAGCTCCTTCAAGAGCTTTACGGATATCATTTTCACTTTCAACAGCAGCTTTACGTCCATTATCTGGATTACCGCCTGCACCTAAGCCTTCTTTACCAAGCTGGATTTTATTTGCAACAGGAGAGATATCAAGTGCCTGTAAGTCTGTGTTTGCAACATAGAACTCTACACCCTGGACACCTTCCTGAACCATTCTGTTTACAGCATTGCTGCCGGCTCCACCAATACCGACAACCTTAATTTTAGCAATCTGGTTATACTCTAAATCTGCCATTTTCTTACCTCTCAATTACCTTTTTCCCTCCAGGAAGAGACCTTTCAGTTTACTTGTAAGTGTATCCTCTCTGGTATCGCCGTCATTATTATTCTTGCCTCTATAACTGACAGCCTTTACAAACGCATCCATATCCAAGCTATCATCTATATATCCGCTAATAGGAAGCTTGTCTTGATATGCATAAAATAGTCCGAGGCACGCAGTAAGTGCAGCATTTCTGCCACCTAGTGTCTCAGGAATATAACAGCGAGCTTCCACGCCAAGTCTTTCTTTAATAAGTTCAGAAAAACCAAGTGTTTCGCCACCCTCGCCTGTAATAATAACAGTAGTTTCACCGGCTTGCAAGATTGGACGACATGAATTTTCGATTGCATCAAGCCATAGATTAACATTTTCACGAACAGTATCTACAAGCTCCTGCTCATTGATTGTACGAGTTATGTCTCCCTCAGCCCAAATATGAACTGGATTTTTAGAACATACTTTCTGATCAAGACGTGCACTATACTTCAATAATTCAACAGCTGTATCTGTATGAATACCATACTTATCAACAACAGCAGAAGCAATCGTTCCAAGACCAGCAGGGAAAATAGCAGCTGTATTGACTCTACCTTTCTTTAATAAAGCAAGTGTAGTTGATTCTCTTTCCACTTTTAATAAGACAACTTGCTGATTAACTGCTCTTTCCAATAGAGCAGCTTCTTTCGCACATGCATAAACATCTGGGAAGATATCTAAAACACTTACCCCTGCTTTTTCAACAGCCATAACAAGATCATAAGACAACTTACGATCTGCACATAACAAATCAATATCAACTGCAAGCTGTGTACATCTTTCACCAATCGGAATTCTTCTTGTTGCAATTCCATTTACAATATACTTAACACAAACAGTCTGAATTAATGCATATTCTTTTCCTATATTCATCGATTCCGCTTTTGCAATTGCATTACGAACATCCTGAATCGTTACCACTCCATCAATACCTTCTACATCAACTGTAGAACGTACAGAATATCTCTTCATTCGATAAGACGGCATTGCAAGAAGCACCTTTTTAATGTCTGCGCCGATCATCCTCGAAACATTTGCAGTACAATTACGGATTGCATCCGTAATTGCATCCGGGTTTGTGACTTTATTATATGAAAGCCCAAAACATGGGATTCTTTCTACTTTAATAATATTAAATCTGGTATTAAAAAATTCCCCGATAACCAGGCGTACCTCATGGTCAGCAACTTCTAAAGCCGCAAAAATTTGTTTATCGCTCATGAAGTCTCCTTTCTTATAACATATTCAGTTTAGCACATAAACGGTACACAAAGAAGTATAATTCTACAGAAAAAAAGACGAGAAACTTACAAATACAGTATCAAATACTTTACCTATTCATTATTTTTGTTGCATTTGCAACTAAGCTATGGTATTCTTTCTAAGCAATTATGAGCGAAGGAGGTTATGGTATATGTCAAAAGTTTGTGCCGTATCCGGTAAGAAGGCGTTAAGCGGAAACAGACGTTCTCATTCTTTACGTGCAACAAGAAGAAAATGGAATGTTAACCTGCAGAAAGTACATATGGTTGTCGATGGCAAGCCGCAGACAGTTCGCATTTCTGCGCGTGCATTAAAGACACTTAAGTCCAAAAGCGCCAAGGCAGTCAAGGCATAAAAAATGATTCAGTCTATCTATGATGGACTGCAATGAACACAATTAGGGCATGAATCTATGATTCATGCCCTTTTGTTATATGGAATCAATCTTTGCAACGAACCATGATAACAGGCTTTTCTTTAACTGTAACAATACCTTCATCAGCGATTAATTCATTGGAAACTGTATATAAGTCTTTACTTGTTAAACGACGGTCTGTTAAAGGATACTTAAATCCTTCTAAAGTTATCACAGCAGAATCATCACAGAAAAATGAAATATATTTGGACTCCGTTCTAGATATCTTATATTCACCAGGTAATAAAGCACAAATGACATTATTATTGGATTCAATCGTAATCTTACCTGCATATTTTAGAACAAGTCGGATATTCACAATCGTATGATCAATTCTTCCACCGATTGCACCAAGAAGATGAATTTTATCGAATCCCATTTTCAATGCTGCAACAACCGCCGTCTCAGAATCACTGTCATCTTTAATCGGATTTAAGCGTACTACTTTATCTGTTGCTGCACGGATTCTTTTAAACTCTTCTTCCGAAACAGAATCAAAATCCCCTATAGCTAAACACATTTGTATGCCTTGATCTGCTAATGCTAAAGCACCTCGATCCGCCCCGATATAGGACAGGGACGGATCGTAAGATACTTCATCCGTTAACTTTAAAGCAATTATTACCTCGTTCAACGTAAGGATTCAACCGCCTTTCGGAAATCATTCTTAAATACATAAGAACCAGCAACAAGAACATCTACACCTGCTTCACGGCACTTCTTTCCTGTTTCTGCATTGATGCCACCATCAACCTCAATAACAGCCTTGCTACCTGCTTCTACAAGCATTTCTTTTAAAGTGGCAATTCTTCCAACAGCCTCTTCAATGAAAGACTGTCCTCCAAAACCAGGTTCTACAGACATAATCAAAAAAAGATCAAAATCATTTAAATAAGGTTTTAATACCGAAACATCTGTTCCTGGCTTAATAGAAAGACCTGCTTTTTTTCTTCTTGCATGAATCTTTTCAGCAATTGTACAAATCTGATTTTCTTTAACAGCTTCATAATGGAATGTTACAAGATCCGCACCTGCATCCATAAATACATCTGCATAATAATCTGGATCTGATACCATCAAATGAACATCCTTATATAATGGAGAAATACGACATAAAGCCTTTAAAATAGCTGGCCCGAAAGACAAGTTCGGAACAAAATGACCATCCATAACATCATAATGAATCCATTCTGCACCAGAAATATTTAATTCTTCAATTTCTTTTTTTGTATCTGCATAATCTAAAGATAGAACACTTGGAGCAATCATTACTGTCATATATATTTTTCCCTTCTTTGCTGAATCATTGTCAATACAGACAAATAGTTCTGATAACGAATAAGTGGAATATCGCCTCTCTCAACTGCTTCTTTAACACTACATCCTGGTTCATTCTGATGAATACAATCCGAGAATCGACATTGTCCTAAATATGGTTGAAAATCAGGAACATAATTTCCCAATTCATTTGCATTAATATGTGAAAAATCCAAAGAACTAAAACCTGGTGTATCCGCCACAAGACCTCCTGCAACAGGATGAAGCTCATTATGACGTGTCGTATGTTTACCTCGACCTAACGCTTTTGAAATTTCTTGTGTTTCTAGATGAAAAGAAGGCTCTAGTTCATTCACTAAAGTACTCTTACCAGCGCCAGACTGTCCTGTCAAAACAGAAATCTTACCTTTTAAGATTCCTACTAAAGAAGGATCTACAGCTCCTTTCGCTGTTCGAATCACTTTCATTTGTCCGCATTCATACTCTTGAATACGCTCTTCTACTTCTTCTGGAATCCCAAAATCACATTTTGTAACGACCAATAATGGACGAATCCCCGATGCACATATTAACATGCTTAAACGATCAATAAGAGCTGTAGAAAAATCAGGATCTTTTACACTCATAACAATCAAAGCTTGGTCAATATTTGCAACAAATGGACGTATCAAATAATTCTGACGCGGATAAATTTTTTGTATAACCCATCTACCAGCTTGTTCTTCCGCTTCTACAATATCCCCTGCAGCCGGCATAAACTGACGACGAATTTTACCTGAAAGAATCGCATCATATCTTTCATTTTGATCTGTTAAAAGGGTATATTCTTTAGAAATAATTTTAATAATTCTAGCTTTCATAAGTCACCTTTTAATAATAATACAGCGTGACATAATTCTCGCCTGTCTGCGTATAAGAAGTACCTGCCGCTGGATCGCAATCTATGACAACTCCAAACTGTAAAGAATCCAATTCTTCTTGTGTCATCTGTGTCGTATCACGATTCGATGCACGAACGACAACCCCAAGGCTTTCCAACTCATTTGTAGCGGTGTTAAGATCCTTTCCAATAATATCTTCTGGAATCGTAACTGTTGGATAAGAACTGTAGACAAGCGTAATTTGTCCAACTTTTTGTGGATCGAATAAAGTACCAGGCAATAATTGTTCCTGACGAATAATTGTACCAGGAATCTGATTGCTTGCTTCCTCAATAATCTTAATTTTTAAATTTGGATAATCATAAGACAGCTGTTCTTCTACTTTGTTGATATTCTTACCTGTATAATCTTCTGCTTCTACTCCAATACCACTGGAAACAACAACCGATACTTCACTATCTTTCTCAATTGAGGTTCCTACATCTGGAGATATCGAAATGATTTTTCCGGCTTCTGTATCATTCGTCAGTTCATATTTAATATTGTCTTTATCCAATCGAATCGAAGCATCATCACATGACTGTTCTGCTTCCTCTAATGTCATACCAACAATATCTGGGACATTTCCCATTTGCGAGCCAAGCGGTATAACTTTTGTAAAGATTAACGCTGCAACAATACCAGCAACAATTAAAACACCCAAAATGATTAATAATACATTCGTTAAATGATGTGTTTTCTTTTTCTTTTCTAATTCTTCTGCTTTAGAACTAGATGAAGTATTCGATTTGACTGGAACTACTTTTTGTGCCGTCGTATTTTTTTTCTCAGGTTTTGTTTCACGAATGATCAGTTTACGTTCATTCAGCCTTTCTGGACGTAAACATGTACTGACATCAGCCAACATCTGATCTGCACTGCGATAACGCATTGCAGGATCCTTAGCGGTAGCTCTTGTAATGATATTCTCAATCGATTGAGGAACAGAAGAATTGACTGCACGAACAGATGGCATTGGTTCACGAATATGCTTCAATGCAATCTGAACAGCTTGATCCGCTCTAAACGGAACATCCCCTGCTAACATTTCATAAAGAACAATTCCTAAGGCATAAATATCCGACTGTGGAGACGCTGGTTCACCTTTTGCCAACTCTGGAGCTAAATAATGAACCGATCCCATAACATTATTTGCTTGCGTCAGTTGAATACTACCTTTTGCTGTAGCAATACCAAAGTCAAGAATCGTAATCGATCCATCTGCTTTAACAATGACATTCTGCGGTTTGATATCACGATGAATAATTCCACGACTATGCGCTTCCGCTACAGCAGAGCATAATTGACGCATAATATCAATTGCTTCTTCATTCACTAATGGGCCACGTGAACGAATAACCTGTTTCAAAGTCTTACCAGGCACATATTCCATAACAATATAATGATGTCCGTTATAGTCACCTACATCATAAATTTCAACAATGTTTGGATGTGCAAGTGCAGCTGCTGCCTGAGCTTCTCTTTCAAAACGTAAAATAGAAACTGCATCTGTGCTTAAATCTGCACGTAAGATCTTAATAGCTACTTGTCTATTTAGAATTTTATCTACCGCAAGAAAAACATCTGCCATACCACCCTGACCAATATGCGAAACAACCTCATAGCGGCCGGCAATTACATTTTTCTCATTCATTGTCTGTCCTCCTCGAGATCAACTAAAATAATGGTCACATTATCATATCCACCTGCATCTAATGCAGACTTCAATAATTTACGAGCTCGTAAAGCTGGATCAAAATCTGGATTCATCAATATGTCACAGATCGCATCTTCTTCTACATAACCATGTAACCCATCGCTACATAATAAAAGACCATCCATCTCTTCTTGGTGAAAATCAATATCTCCGCGTACCGTTTCCCATACACCAAGAGCATTTGTCAGAACATTTCTCTGTGGATAGTTCTTTGCTTCTTCAATTGTAAGTTCACCATGCATGATCATGTCATTTACTAAAGAATGATCCATTGTCAGCTGTGAAAATCTACCATTCCTCCACCATGCATAGGCACGGGAATCACCTATATTTACAACTAATTTTCCAAAAGATGTAATCATGACACCACATAGTGTCGTACCCATTCCTTTTAGACCCTTATGTTCTTTACCATATGTAAAAATCTGATGATTCACAGTATCGATAGCACTTGTAATCCATTCTTTTGCTTCTTTTGGTCCTGGAAATCCCTTTGTTTCAGAAAAGGCTTTAGAAAAATAAGATACTGTCATGCGGCTAGCAAGATCCCCTCCTGAATTTCCACCTATACCATCTGCAATAATCGCAAAAACGTCATTGACTTCATTAGTCGCAATGACGTAGCTATCCTGATTATTTTTTCTTACAAGGCCTTTATCAGTTATTCCATAATATTTCATGAATCCAGCTTTTCCTTTTCATGTTTCGCACGGAGCTGACCACATGCTGCATCAATATCTTCTCCATGTTTCTGACGTAAAGTCGCTTTGACACCATTCTTCATCAAAATATCATAGAAATGAAGTGCCTTCTTTTCATTGACACCACGATATCCATTTTCATCTACTTCATTGTAAGGAATCAAATTCACATATGCATTCATACCGCGGACAAGATTGGCTAATTGAACTGCACATTCATCTGTATCATTGATATCATGCAATAAAATATATTCAAATGTGAGACGTCTATGATTGCCATTACTATATTCTCGTAATGCTTTCATCAATTCGTCCATTGGATATGCTCTATCAATTGGCATAAGCTTTTCACGCAACGCATTATTTGGAGCATGTAAAGAGATAGCCAGATTGTACTGATAATGACCTGCCGCAAAATCATAGATTCTAGGAACAATACCACATGTTGAAATCGTGATGTGTCTAGCTCCAATCGCAAGACCAAGATCAGAATTTACAATATTACAGAAATTCATAACATTATCGTAATTATCAAATGGTTCTCCTGTACCCATAATAACGATATTATCAACTCTTCCGCCAATCTCATCTAACTGTTTCTGAACATACATAACTTCTCCGACCATTTCGCCAGCCGTTAAATTTCTCTGCTTCTTCAATAATCCCGAAGCACAGAATGTGCATCCCATATTACAGCCAACCTGACTTGTAACACATAAACTATCTCCAAAATGAAAATGCATCAGAACAGCTTCTACGCTAGATCCATCTGAAAGTTCAAGAAGATACTTTGTCGTACCATCACGAGAAACCTGTCTTTCAAGTTCTCTGACTGGCATAATCATATATTCTTTCTTCATCTCTTCAATAACAGATGCAGGCAAATCGCTCATCTCATCAAAAGTAGAACATCTTTTACGGTAAAGCCAGGAATATACCTGTTTTGCACGATAGGACTTCTGACCAAGTCCTGCAAGCAACTCTTCTAGTTGTCTTAAATTAAAATCATAAATTGTTTTCATACGCGCTATATTCTATCATAAGACTTCCTTTTTTCGCAGTCTTGCCATATAAAATCCATCATTCCCATTCATTGGAAAAATTGTTTTTTCCTCCTCTATCTCGAAATCCAGATGATTCTGAAGGAAAGAATGAATTTGATTCTCATTTTCTTTCTTATTTAATGTACATGTACTATAAACTAATTTGCCACCTATCTTTAATACATTAGCAGCATTTTCTAATATCTGACGCTGTATCACCATCAAACTATCCAAGTTTTCTGGTTTCAGATGCCAACGAATCTCTGGTTTATGGGAAAGATCTCCTAGTCCAGAACATGGCACATCACATAAGACACGGTCATATTGTTCTTCCATAAAATTATTTTTTTGACAAGCATCTCTAACTTCTGTCTTACAGATGATGACACCTGTTCGATTCATCAATTGTTGAATCAGCTCTGTACGATGCTCATATAGATCACAAGCTACAATAGACCCTTTATTGTGCATCATAGCAGCAATCGCTTGCGTCTTCGAACCTGGTGCGGCACATACGTCGAGTACATCCATTCCTTCTTCAGCTTCTAAAAATAGAGCAGTCTTTAAAGAACTAGGATTCTGAATTATGACTTTTCCATCTTTAAAATATTCTGTTTTTTGTAGAGGGATATCGGAGTGAAACAACCAATTATCTACACGATGTATATAGGACTCTTTTTCTAATTCTTCCATCGTAATCTTTAAAGGATTGATTCGTCCAAATACTTGCGGTCTTTCTTGATCTGCTTGTGCAATCGCAAGTGCTTGTTCTTCTCCATAATGCGCTTTCCAAAGATTCAAGATCCACTTAGGATGACTATAAAGGACCGATGGATCATCGGGTTTCTGAAAGCCTTTTGCTAATACTTTATGCAATACAGCATTCACAAAACCAACATCTGCTTTCCGAGCTAATCTACCCGCTTCATTAATAACAGCATAATCCGGCGTACGCATAAAAAACAGCTGATAAACAGACATATCTAATAATAGAGCGGTCTTTGGACGTACTTTTTTAGCAAAGGGGCGCCATTGATATTCTAATAGAGCATAATTTCGAATTGTGCCATAGACACATTCACTTATATATGCCATATCTGTTTTATCTACATCTTGATTTTCACGCATAATGAGTGAAGCATACCCATCTTCACAAAAAACACGATATAAAGTATCTAAAATATATTCTCTTATTTTCATTAATCTAACACCATTGGATTGACGTCAATCCTTAATCCTTCTGGAATTTCCTCTGTATGATCAAGATAATCCTGAACTGTTTGACGCATCGTATCCAAATTTCTCCCTTTTAACAAAATACGATTTCGATAGCGATCCGCAATTTTCAATAAAGAAATGACCCCAATCACTTTAAAATCACCATTCAATGCATCTTTCATACGCAATGCTTCTGCATCTACTGTCCGTTGTGATTTCGCACTAAATGTCAGCGATATCAAGTACGTATATGGAGGATACATCCCGGCATGACGAAACTTCATCTCATATTGATAGAACGAATCATAATCCTGTCTAGCCGCACATTGTACTGCATAATGATTCGAATCAAATACCTGGTAGACCACTTCACCGCTTCGTTCTCCTCTTCCACTTCTACCACCAGCCTGCATCAACAAATCGAACGTCATCTCACAACTACGAAAATCCGTACGATTTAACCCTTCATCCCCATTAATAACTCCTACTAATGTAACATTCGGATAATCGAGACCTTTTGCTATCATCTGCGTGCCAAGAAGGATATCTGCTTTTCCTTTTGCAAAAGCATTTAATATTTTCTCATGTGAATCTTTACGAGAAGTCGTATCTGCATCCATTCGTAAAATACGTGCAGTAGGAAAAGTTTGTTGCACTTCCATCTCTAACTTCTGTGTACCAAAACCAAATGCAGTAAAACCCGCCCTGCTTCCACACTTTGGGCATACCCTTGGCAGATACATCTGTGTACCACAAGTATGACATTTCAATACTTTTTCATCTCTATGCCAGCTCATCGCTAAATCACAATGAGGACAAACAATAACTTCATTGCAAGATCGGCAACGTACTTGCGTATGATAACCACGTCGATTCAACAATAAAATAACTTGTTCCTTACGGAATAGTCTTTCTTGTATTTTTTCTTTCAAACAATCCGATAGAACTTCCGATTCTCCATTTTTTAATGCTTCTTTCATCGATACGATAGTCACTTTGGGTAAAGAATCATTAATCCTATGATCTAAACGTATCAAATGATAAACCTGTTTCATCGCTCTAGCATATGAATCTAAAGACGGTGTCGCAGAACCTAATATCACTTTGCAATGGTGATAATTTCCTCTCCAGATTGCAATATCTCTAGCATGGTAACATGGTTGATTTTCTTGTTTATAAGATCCATCATGCTCTTCATCTACAACAATAAGTCCAATATTCTCAAAAGGTAAGAAAATCGCACTTCTTGTACCAACAACAATATTCACTTTCCCATTTTTAACTAAACGATACTGTTCATATTTCTGTTGGGCATTGAGACCACTATGATAGACTGCTAGGGTATTTCCAAAACGCTGAGACACACGATTTATCATCTGTGGAGTCAAAGATATTTCAGGGACTAAAAAGAGAACCTGCTTTCCTTTTCGCAACACATCCATTGCTAACTGTAAATACACTTCTGTCTTACCAGACCCTGTAACACCTTTTAATAAAAAGACCTGTTCTTCCGAATGTTCGATTTCCTCTTTTGCATGTCGTTGTTCTTCGGTCAGTTCGAGTTCTTTTGAACAAGGTGTGTAGTCATCCAAATTTGCAGTCTTTTCTTTTTCAAATAGAACGGCAGCTCCCTTTTCGATTAAAGCACGCGCATGTATCCCAAAATTCTTACGTAATTCGGAATAACGAACTTCGCCATTCCGAATTAGATATTGAAATGCTTCGAACTGTTTAGGAGTAAGAGAACATTCTTGTTCTGTCAATTTAATCCATTTTTCTTTCACTGCTTTTTTAGAACTAGAAGATGGTTTTAACTTTGCCGGTAACATCGCTTGGAAACAAGAAATTGCTGTTGATAAAGTTGTTCTTCGCATCCATAATGCTAGGTCATGAAGTTCCTCTGTAATCAATGGCTCGGTATCGATTACTTCTTGAATATACTTTAAGCGATATCCGACGCGATCTTCGACCTGTTCTTTGGTCTCTTCCGTATGTTCTGCACTTTCCACAAATCCAATCAAATCTTTACGACCAAAAGGCACCTTCACACGACATCCGACTTCTACATCGAAGTCAGAAAGATATGTAAATGTTCTGTCTAAACTTCGGACAGGATGTTCAATCCAGCATTCTACAATTTCCATAAATAATTCCTTCTGTAACATTGTAACGCAAAATAACAAAAAACCTTCTAAATATATTGTGGTTCCTTGTGACACTGCAAAAAAAACACGATACAATAGAAGCAAACAAATCCATAAAGGAGACTCAAATGAAAACAAATAAAAAATACACTCTTGGTATTATCGGTTTAGGTCACATGGGTATCGCAATTGCCCGTGGAGCTGTCGGAAAAGAATATCTCGAACGTTATCAGATTTCCGTATATGATATCAGCGAACAAGCAAAAGAAGATTGTGAAAGAGAAAGTTTCGCCTTTTTATCTTCAGCAAAAGAATTAGTGGAGCAGTCACATATTATTTTGCTTGCGGTTACGCCTCAAAATCTCGAAACCGTTCTTAATGAGATTAAAGATACATCTATTGATGTCATTCTCTCAATTGTAACTGGTGTATCCATTGCTCATTTCCAAACTCGTCTCAACAATGTTCCAGTCATTCGTGCCATGCCAAATACACCATTACAGATTAACGAAGGAGCTACCGCCCTCTGCATGTCTTCGAATTGCAAAGCAGATGACTATGACTTCGTATTCCAGCTTTTCTCGAGCATGGGAGTCACTCGTACAATTCCAGAAGAACAGATGAATGATATTATTGCCGTACATGGATCCACACCAGCTTATGTATATTACTTTGTACAGTGTATCTTAGAAGATGCTGCAGCGCGTGGTATTGATACAGATGATGCACGAGCCTTACTTGTTCAGACATTAATTGGTGCAGGAAAGCTCTTAGCACGAAATGCAGGTAAACCATTACAGACTTTTGTTGATGAAGTATGCTCAAAAGGTGGTACAACCATTGAAGCAATCAATGAACTCAAAGCACGCAACATGGATCATATCATCCATGAAGCAAACGAAAAATGTATTGAACGTGCAAAAGAAATAGGAAAATAATAAAAAAGAATCCCGCTAAAGTAGCCACATGAAATACTCAAACTATTTCATTGATAAAACTACGAGTGGGATTTTTTTGCAGATGAATTATCATTTTAAGTGCAACACTTATAAAAAATAAAAGTCCATGAA
>CAUWDF010000044.1:0-14139 GCA_963557245.1 uncultured Bulleidia sp. | reverse complement strand
TAAATAAGCCACGATCTTAAATTCGATATTTTTTACAACTCCTAAACTCCCGTGCCATAACCTATCAAGAATAGGAAAATGGAAGTGGCAAAAAAGCTCAGGACCTCATCGAAAGATTATGGGTACAGTGCTTCATAGAGAAATAGTAGTGATAAATGGTGAAATCGCCATGATAAAAGCGGTCCTTCTTAATGAAGTGACCGCTTTGTCAACAATCTGAAAGAAGATACGATGGTATCTTCCTTTTTTGTATAGATGTGAATTCTTGAGTTCTGTTTCACAAATTCATTGTGCGTTTTAGCTATAATGGGAGTATAATTAAGTTGGCAAAAAACAGGAGGAACATATGAGTACTGAAAACAAAAAGGTTTTCGAAGCCATGGATGGTAATACCGCAACTGCTCATGCTGCGTACGCATTTACAGAAGTAGCTGGTATTTACCCAATTACGCCATCATCTCCGATGGCAGAACACGTTGACGACTGGGCAACAGCTGGTCGTAAGAACGTTTTCGGGGACAAAGTTAAGGTAGTTGAAATGCAGGCTGAAGGTGGTGCTGCTGGTGCAATTCACGGTGCATTACAGGCTGGTTCTTTAGCAACAACATTCACAGCTTCCCAGGGTCTGTTACTGATGATTCCAAACATCTACAAGCTGAAGGGGGAATTATTACCTGGTGTAATTCATGTAGCTGCACGTTCTTTAGCTACACATACTCTTTCAATCTTCGGTGATCACAGTGACGTTTATGCTTGCCGTCAGACAGGTATCGTCATGATGTGCTCTCATTCTGTACAGGATTGTATGGACTTAGCAGGTGTTGCACACCTCGTTGCTATTGATGGTTCCGTTCCAGTAATGCATTTCTTTGACGGATTCCGTACATCTCATGAATATGACAAGATTGAAGTGATGGATTATGACTATCTTAAGAGCTTGATCCCTATGGATAAGCTTGAGGCATTCCGTGCACATGCATTGAACCCTCACACAAACCCAGTTGTTCGTGGTGACAACCAGAACGACGATATCTTCTTCCAGGCTGAAGAAGCACAGAACAAGCACTTTGATACTGTTCCAGAAATCGTTGATAAGTACATGAAGAAGATTTCTGAACATACAGGACGTAATTACGCTCCATTTACATATGTTGGTGCTCCAGATGCTGAAAGAGTTATCGTAGCTATGGGCTCTGTTACAGATACAATTACTGAAACAATCAACACACTTGTTAAGCAGGGTGAAAAGGTTGGCTTAATCAAGGTTTATCTTTATCGTCCATTCTCTCAGAAGTATCTTGAAGCTGTACTTCCTTCCACAGTCAAGAGAATTGCTGTTCTCGACCGTGCTAAAGAAGTTGGCGCAAGAGAACCATTATTCCTGGATGTATGCTATGCACTCAGAAATCACAAAGATATTAAGATTATTGGTGGCCGTTATGGTTTATCTTCTAAGGATACTAACCCTAGCCACATCAATGCCGTTTATGAAGAACTTAAGAAGGATGAACCTAAAGAAGAATTCACAATCGGTATCGACGATGATGTTACAAATCTCTCCCTTGATCCAGTAGATATTCATGTAGATGCTGACTATACATCTTGCTTATTCTACGGTCTTGGTTCCGATGGTACTGTAGGTGCTAACAAGTCCACAGTTAAGATTATTGGTAACAACACAGATCTGTATTCTCAGGCATATTTTGCATACGACTCTAAGAAGGCAGGCGGTGTTACACGTTCCCATTTAAGATTTGGTCCTACACCAATTCATTCTCCATACTATATCAATAAGGCAGACTTTATCTCCTGCTCTCAGGAATCTTATGCATTTAAGTTTGATATGGTCCGTGATCTTAAGGAAGGCGGAACATTCTTACTGAATACAGTTATTAAGGCTGATGAAGTTGAAGACAGACTGCCTAACAGAATGTTAAAGGGTCTCGCTGACAAGCATGCAAACTTCTATATCATTGATGCAAATGCAATTGCTCGTGAAACACACATGGGATCCCATACAAATACAATTCTGCAGTCTGCATTCTTCAAGCTGAATGAACAGATTATGCCATATAGCAAGTCTCTTGAACTGATGGAAAATTCTGCTCGTTCTACATATGCTCGTAAGGGTGAAGATGTTGTTAATAACAACATTGCAGCTATTAACAAGGGTTCTGAAGGTCTTGTTAAGGTTGAAGTTAAGCCAGAATGGTCTAACCTTCCGACAAAGGCTCAGTTATTCGAGTTAACAGGTGACGAACATTACGATACAAACGTTCAGAGAATCAACGCTTTGGAAGGTAATGATATGAAAGTATCTGACTTCACAAAGGATACTGTTATTGATGGTTCTATGCCAGAAGATATCGCTTTCCGTGAGAAGAGAAATATCGCTGCGTATGTTCCTGAATGGAATGCTGACAAGTGCATCCAGTGCGGTCAGTGTGCATTTGCATGTCCACATGCAACAATCCGTCCATTCTTAATGACAGAAGAAGAATGTGCAAAGGCTTCTGCTATCGCTAAGGACAACGGATTTGAATTGACATACAAGGATCCATCTCCTCTGTATGGCAAGGCTAAGGAAGATGGACTTAAGTTCAGAATCCAGCTTGCTACAGAAAATTGCGTAGGCTGTGGTGTATGTATGACAGTTTGCCCAGTTGGTGATGGAACTAAGGAAAATCCAAAGGCTCTCGTTGCTAAGCCAATTGCAACTCAGATGAAGCAGGAACCTGTTGCAGATTATCTGTATAAGGAAACTCCTGAAAAGCCACAGTATGGTAACCCTGCTACAGTAGCTGGTGTATCTCTTGAAAAGCCATACTTCGAAGTATCTGGATGCTGCCCAGGTTGTGGTGAAGCTCCATACTATAGACTTGTTACACAGTTATTCGGTAGAGATATGATGGTTGCTAACGCAACAGGATGCTCTATGATTTACTGTTCTGCTACTCCATCTAACCCATTTGCTACAAATAGCGAAGGTGAAGGTGTTGCTTGGGCTAACTCCTTATTCGAGGATAACGCTGAATTCGGTTTCGGTATGGCTATCGCTCAGACAGCTAAGGAAGCAAGAATCCTTCGTATTATGGAAGAAAATGTAGATAAGGTTGAACCAGAACTTAAGGCTGCATTTGAAACATATATGAACTCTAATGATGATCGTGACGTTCAGAGATCTGTTAAGGATGCTATCATCAACGGTGTTAAGGCATCTTCTGTTGAAGAAGTTAAGCCATTACTCGAAATGGAAAGAGATCTCGTCGGTAAGTCTGTATGGATCGTCGGTGGTGACGGTTGGGCTTACGATATCGGTTATGGTGGACTTGATCACGTTATGGCTAACAACCTGAACGTAAATGTTCTCGTACTCGATACTGAAACATATTCCAACACTGGTGGTCAGTCTTCTAAGTCTACACAGGCTTCCGCTATTGCGAAGTTTGCTGCAGGTGGTAAGACAACTGCTAAGAAGGATATTGGTCAGATTTTCATGGAATATGGCACAGCTTATGTTGCTTCTATTTCTATGGGTGCTAACCAGATGCAGACAATTAAGGCTCTGAAGGAAGCTGAATCTTACAACGGACCTTCTATTGTCATTGCATACTCTCCATGTCAGGAACATGGTATTAAGGGCGGTCTGATTAACGCTCCAATCCGTCAGAAGGATGCTGTAGCTTGTGGTTATACAGTGCTATACCGTTATGATCCAAGAAACGAAAAGCCTCTGACAATCGATTCTAAGGAACCAGATTGGTCTAAGTTCAACGAATTCCTTATGAAGGAAGCTCGTTACTTCAACCTTCCAAGACTCAAGGGTCAGGAAGTTGCAGATGAGATGTTCGCTAAGACGCTCAAAGATGCTCAGACACGTTATAACAAACTTCAGGCTAAGCTGAAGATGCAGAACGAGGACTAATTCCTCTACTATTACAAAGAAAGATGTGATATCAAAAGATATCACATCTTTTTTTATTAGATATTCAGAATAATTTAGGGAATCTTAAATAGTATTCTGCTTGTATTTGCTGTTAAAATACTGATAGGAGTGAATCGATATGAAAGTTTTATTGTATTTTGAGGGTGAAAATGTAATATCTAAATCAGGTATTGGAAGAGCTTTTAAACATCAGCAAAGGGCATTAAAATCTGTAGGAATCGAATATACTACAGATCCTTGGGATACAGATTATGATATTCTTCATATAAATACGTATTATATGAATTCCGATGCGATTGTTAGACATGCTCGCGAACAACATAAGAAAGTAATTTATCATGCGCATTCTACAGAAGAGGATTTTAGAAATAGTTTTTCTTTTTCGAATCTTTTAGCACCAAAGGTAAAAAGTTGGTTGATTCATCTTTATAAACAAGCAGATGCATTAATTACTCCTACACCTTATTCAAAATCAATTTTAGAAGGATATGGTCTTACAATGCCAATCTATCCAATCTCAAATGGTATTGATCTCGATCGTTACCAGCGTAATATTGATAAAGTAATTGCGTATCGAAAATATTTTGATTTACGCCCAGAAGACAAGGTTGTTCTGGGTGTTGGTCTTTATTTTCAACGCAAAGGAATTTTGGATTTTGTTGAAGTTGCAAAAAGACTTCCACAATATAAATTTATTTGGTTTGGTAATACATCTCGTTTCATTATTCCAAGAGAAGTATCCGAAGTGATAGAAAATCATCCGGCAAATGTTTATTTTCCAGGTTACGTAAAAGGACCTATCATTGAAGGAGCGTATTCGGATGCGGATTGTTTTTTCTTTCCTTCTTATGAAGAAACAGAAGGAATCGTAGTCTTAGAAGCGTTAGCATCGAAATGTCAGGTTGTATTACGTGATATCGATGTTTTTCATCCATGGATGCAAGATAAAAAGAATTGTTATATGGGAACCGATAATGATACTTTTGCGCATATTATTGAAGGATGTATTGAACATACCTTACCAGATACAATACAAGAAGGATATCGAACAGCCGAAAGTAAATCGATTGACGCTATAGGCCAACAATTGAAAGAAGTTTATGAAAAAGTGATGCATTCGAATTCCTAAGAGATTAAAATAGTGCTTTCGTTGTGCAGAGTTTGGGTTCATTGTATAATAACCTGTGTATGTGGAATAAACTAAAAAAGCTTTTTAAAAGTACAGCTTTTAATATCTTTCTAATATTTTTATTGGCTTTTCTAGTCGTTTGGTTGACTTTGCGGAAAGATGGCACCGCTGTCATTGCTACATTGGCCAAAGTTAGTATTCCTGGTCTTATCGGTATTTTCTTATTGATGGTATTTGAGAGATTGTTATTAGGATGGGGATTGTCATATGAATGTCGTTTGACACATCCTAAATATACGGTTAAGCAAGGTTTCGTAAATGCTTACGTTGCGGGATTGTTCAATAATATTACACCAGGAGCTTCAGGAGGGCAGATTGCACAAGGGTATATATTTCATAAACAAGGAATACCTTTGAGTAATAGTATTGGCGTATTGTGGTTGGATTTTATTGTTTATCAGACTACAATGTGTCTTTTTGTCTTGAGTTTGATTCTATTAAGATTTGGATATTTTTATACAAAATATTCGCAATTATTTATATTTGTTATTTTGGGCTTTTTGGTTGGAGCTGGTATTATTGTTTTCTTGTGGGCGATTGCAGTATCTCCTCGATTTTATACCTGGCTAACTACGAAAGGAATCGATTTTGCAGCTAAAATTCATTTGGTGAAAGACAAAGAGAAAGTATTAGCGAATCTTGAGGTTCAATTACAGCAGTTCAATCATGAAATTGTAGTGTTGAAAACGCATAAAAAAATGATTCTTTTATTGGGCGTTGAAGATTTTTTAAGACTTGTTATATATTATAGTGTACCTTTTTTATGTGCGATGGCTTTAGGTGGAAAACCTTCTTGGTCGCTTTATTTTGATACGATTGTTCTTTCTTCGTTCGTGGCCATGATCAATGCATTTTTGCCGATGCCTGGTTCCTCTGGTGGAACGGAAGCGACATTTTTGCTGATGTTCAGCACTTTATTTGAGAAATCACAGACAGCTTCTATTATGCTGTTATGGCGTTTTATGACTTTTTATCAAGTTCTTATTGTAGGAAGTATTGTCTTTATGTATGCAAAGACAAGAAAGACCTTACCATTAGAACCTGCTGTAGTTGAAATGACAGGGAATGTTCAGATGGAGGAGAAAAAAGAATGAGAATTGGTTTATTTAGTGATACATATCCACCGAATATCAACGGTGTAGCAAATAGTACATATATTCTTAGAAATGAGCTTGTAAGACAGGGACATGAAGTATATGTTGTTACAACATATGCTGGTATGGGGCCTGCTAAATGGAATGAAGATCATACTATTTTACAGTTAGCTGGACCAGAGTTGAAATTTCTTTATGGTTATGTAGCTACAAGCCCATTTCACTATATTGGATTTGAAGAAGTGAAGAAATTGAATCTGGATATTATTCATGCACAGACCGAGTTTGGAGTCGGTCTTTTTGCACGTATCTGCGCTAAGAATTTAAAAATTCCACTCGTATCAACTTATCATACGACATATGAAGATTACACACATTATGTTAATTTCATCAATAGTAGAGCAGTGGATGCGATTGCGAAGAAAGGAATTGCTAAAGTATCTCGTTTATATGGAGATTTTTCCATGGAAGTCATTGCGCCTAGTGAAAAGACAAAAGAAATGTTGCTTGGATACCATATCCGTCGCGAGATTAATGTAATTCCTACTGGATTAGAGTTTGCGCAATTTGATCCTACCAAAGAAGATAAAGAGAAGACGAAACAGATTCGTGCCGAATATGGTTTTCATTTAGAGGATCGTATGGTCGTTTATGTAGGAAGATTGGCGGAAGAAAAAGCATTGGATCTTGTTATTCGTGGTTTTGCACAAGCACTAAAGCAAGGCACACAGATTCGTCTTTTGATCGTAGGTGGTGGTCCGGATTTAGAATCTTTAGAAAAGTTAACAAAAGATTTAGGAATAGCCGATTCGGTAAAACTTTCCGGTCCGAAACCAGCTACAGAAATAGCGGATTATTATCGAAGTGCAGATGCTTTTATTTCTGCTTCTTTAACTGAGACACAAGGTATGACATTTATTGAAGCTCTAGCTTCCGGGCTACCATTATTTGCTCGTAAAGATGATGTTTTAAATAATCTTTTAATTCCAGAAAAGACAGGGTGGTTCTTTAGTGATGAGAACTCTCTTGCCGAATTGTTACAGCAATTCACAGAGATTCCTTCTTCACGATTAGAAGAAATGAAGAAAGATTGTTTAAAAGTTGTAGAACCATTTAGTGCTAAAACATTTGGTACACGTGTATTAGAAGTCTATCGCAATACCATCGAAGAATATCATCATCAGTATGAAATCATTGATGTACAAGTCAAAGATAGTACAGTACAGGTCTATCTTATGTCGAATGAAAAAGAAGAATTACGTTTACAAGTTTCTCTAGACGATTATTACAATATGGGGATGCGGCGAGGGGGAGTAATTACTTCTAAGGCTTTAGAGGATCTAAAAGAAAGAGAGAAAGCTGCGGTTGCCTATCAGAGATGTTTGCGTAAGTTAGCAGTCAAAGATCGTTCCCGTAAAGAAATCTATGATTGGCTGACAATGAATACAGAGTGTGATATTGCTACAATCAACACAATTGTAAGTAAACTTGAAGATAAAGGATATATTAATGACGAGCGTCTTTGTGCCAGTCAGATAGCAATTATGCGTACAGGTCTTTCCGGACGTGAGAGAATTATTCGTGTCTTGAAAAAAAGAGGACTTCCATATGAGATGATTGTAGAAAAGCTTGATCAAAGACCGGATGATGAACAGATTGCAGCATTACGGTATGCGGAAAAATTGCAGAATACACATAAGAGTGATTCGGTTAAAAAAACGAAGTCGTATATTCGTTCCCGTATGATTCAGCAGGGTTATGCGCCAGGATTATCAGATCAGATTATTGATAATCTAGATTTTTCCGCAAATGAGTCACGTGAAGAGGATAATCTTCATAAGTGTGCTTTAAAAGCAAAAAGAAAATATTCTAGAAATTTTTCTGGAAGTGAATTGCGTAATCGTATTTTCCGATATTGTGCGATGCAAGGATACGATTATGAAGATATTTATGCAGCATTAGATGAAATGGAGTGGAACGATGACGAAAATTAAAGATTTCCAAGATGGAATGAGAATAGAGGATATATATCTTGTTAAAGATGCTAAAAATGGAACGACTGCAAAAGGCGCTCCTTATTTGACCGTTACACTGCAAGATAATACAGGAATGATTGATGGCAAGTTTTGGGATATAAAAGATGCAGATAAAGAATGTATTAAAGTTGGTAAAGTATGTCGTTTCTCTTTTGAAGTTATAACGTATAATAAGAACTTACAGCTTCGTATCAATCATGCTTCACCAGCTGAACTTTCTAGTGAAGAATTGAATGAATTTGTCTGTACGTCCGATGTAAGTGAGGATCAGCGCCGTTCTTTAACAGAACAGTACATAAATTCGATTCAGAATGAAACATATCAGAAACTTGTCAAAGGAATGTTGGATTTTGTAGGAGACAAATATTATTCCTATCCTGCCGCTTCGAAGATTCATCATAATTTTTTAGGGGGTCTTTCTGAACATTCTCTTTCTATGACAGAGATGGCAGATATAGTATGTAAGCATTATCCACAGTTGAATCGTGATTTATTGATCTCCGCCGCATTGATTCATGATGTTGGTAAGACTGAAGAGATGAGTGGTCCAATTACGACAGAATATACATTAGAAGGTAAATTAGAAGGTCATATTTCTCTAGCAAATGGGTGGCTGACAGAAGTAGCAACAAAATTAGGACTAGAAAATACGGAAGAAGCTATTTTATTACATCATATGATTTTATCTCATCATGGTCATTATGAGTTTGGTTCTCCTGTATTGCCAATGTTACAGGAAGCAGAAGTTTTATCTTTGATTGATAATTTAGATGCACGCATGAATACATTAAAACAGGCCTTGGATGCAACGAAGCCTGGTTGTTGGACAGGTCGTTTATTTGCTTTAGAAAATAGACAGTTCTATAAACCGAAGGGTGGCAAATAATATGGATTTACGTTTAAAGCTTGTTCAGATCTGCCATTCGATTTTGACAAAAGCAGGTAGAGGTGGCTCTTTTCCAGGAAGCTTAGCTTTAAAGATGGATCCGAACTTTATTCAGAAATTTGATATGCCACCAATTGTTGTTTTGGTGACAGGCACAAATGGAAAGACAACAACATCGAATCTGATTGCAGAGTCTTTACGTAGTGCAGGTCTCAAGGTCATCAATAATCGTCGTGGAGATAATCTGAATATTGGTATTGCTACTTTACTTGCTAGCAATTCAGATTCTTCTTTCCATATTCATGCGGATGCAGCGGTCATAGAAGTCGATGAACTGACATTATATCGTCAGTTCCTTAATCTTCATCCGACCCATCTTGTTGTTAATAATTTCTTCCGTGATCAGTTAGATCGTGCTGGTGAAATGGAGACAATCATTCGTAAGATTCAGGAAGTAACGGAAGATTTTGAAGGTGAAATCATTCTGAATGGAGATGATCCAAATACTCTTCGTATTGCGGATACAGCAAATAAAGCTACGATTCTAACTTTTTCTGTAGGAGAGTGTTCAGTTTCTAAGAAAGTGACGGATGAAGCAAGTGAAGGAAAGTTTTGTCCACGTTGTGGTGCACAGTTAAAATATCAATATTATCAATATTCTCATATTGGCCGTTTTGAATGTCCAAAAGATTATTTTGGTAAGATAAATCCTACTGTGTTTGTCGAAGATTGTGATTTTAAAAATGAGACATTCACCGTGGAAGGCAAAAAGTATCATTCCTTTATGAATTCGATTTATGCAATCTATAACTGTGCAGCTGTGTTGACTGTTATGAAGGCTTTAAAGCTCAATCCTGCTTGTGCAGATCAAGTTTTCCGTACTTTTGTATTGAAAGAAGGTAGGAATGAAGTTTTTCATCTTTCGAAAGATTGCACGATTAACCTTGTGAAGAACCCTACTGGTGCAAATGAAGTCATGAAGTTTATTCTTGGTCAGCCAGGAGACAAAAATATCTGTATCTTTTTAAATGATAATGATCAAGATGGGCATGATGTCTCTTGGATCTGGGATGCACATTTTGAACGTTTGAATGTACCAGAAGTTAAGAAGATTGTATGTTCTGGTAAGCGGGCTTATGATATTGCATTACGTTTAAAATATGAAGGATTAGAAGATCGTATCATTGTGAAAGAAGATAGTACAGAAGCAATTCAATGGTTAGATAAAGCAAATTTGGAATCCTTTGTTATTTCTACATATACAGCTCTGCACCCAACAAGGGCTATCTTACGTAAGGAGGAACACAAATGAATTTAAGAGTATTATGGATGTATCATGATCTCATGGATCTTTACGGAGATAAGGGGAATATTGAAGTATTAAAATATCGTTGTAAAAATAGAGGTATCGATATTACGGTCGATACTTGTACAATAGGCGAAAAAGTTGATATTAGTTCGTATGATCTATTCTTTATGGGTGGTGGTGCAGATAAAGAGCAGAATCTGATTTACGATGATCTATTAATTCGGAAAGAACAAATTCTAGAAGCAATGCATCAAAATACTGCTTTTCTATTAATTTGTGGTGGATATCAGTTATTTGGTAAATATTATAAAGATCAAGATGGATCTGTGTTAGAAGGACTTGGTATTTTTGACTATTATACAGAAGCTACTGACCGTTCAAATCGTTGTATCGGTAATATAGTGATTGAAACAGAGATGGATGGTCAGAAGATTAAAGTAGTCGGATTTGAAAATCATGGAGGACAGACAAAAAATGTAACTACTCCATTTGGAAAAGTACTTTATGGCCATGGAAATGAATTTAGGAGTTCGAGTGAGGGATTTATGAATGATACAGTCCTTGCTACATATATGCATGGTCCATTATTACCAAAGAATCCAAAGATCGCAGATAATATTCTGATTCGGGCTTTAAAGAAACGTTATGGTGCTGTTACTTTAGATCCATTAGATGACACATTAGAAAATAAAGCAGCAGAAGTTATGTTCAAACGCCTTCATTGCGAGTGAACAGACATTTTACTCAATTTGTACTTGCGGCATACAAGGCAATCCGCTAAAATAAAACACGTTGAGGGAGTAATTCCGCATCTATGCGTAACATCTCGTCAAGCCGGCAAATGCCCGGGGTGTTTATTTACAGAATGAGACTCATACACAGCTTTTGTGTATGGGTTTTTTGCATTTTAAGGAGGAAATATGGGAAAAAGGTATCTACAATCGGAAACAGAAGTAATGGATGAGTTGCACAGTTCCAAAGAAGGGCTGACCAGTGCAGAAGCCAAAGAACGTCTGCAAAAGTATGGAGAGAACAAGCTAAAAGAAGGTAAGAAAATCTCTAACTTCCAGAGATTCTTAAACGAACTGAAAGACCCGATGCTCATTATGTTAATGTGCGCGGCTGTCATCTCTGCTATCACAAATTTGATCAGTGGCGAAAGTATGGCAGAAGTGTTTATTATTATTCTTGTTGTACTATTAAATGCGATTCTTGGTGTCCTTCAGGAAAGTAAAGCTGAAGAAGCTATTGAAGCTTTACAGAAAATGACTGCAGCAACTTGTAAAGTTATGCGTGACGGAAAGCAGATTTCTTTATCAAATAATGAACTTGTTCCAGGTGATATTGTTCTGTTAGAAGCTGGTGATGCAATTCCAGCAGATGGTCGTTTGATTGAAACCAAGAGTCTGAAAATTGAAGAAGCCGCTTTGACAGGTGAATCTGTACCAGTCAATAAAATGATTGATATTCTGAATCTGAAGTCAAAAGATGAAGAGGTACCTTTAGGAGACCGTTCAAATATGGTCTATATGGGCTCTTCCGTTGTATATGGTCGTGGTGTTGCAGTCATTACTGATACAGGTATGTCTACGGAAATGGGTAAGATTGCTGATGCATTAAATCAGACACAGCAGGAAGTTACTCCATTACAGATGAAACTTAATGATCTTGGTAAGAAGCTTTCTTATTTAGTTATTGGAATCTGTATCTTTATCTTTGTATTCGATCTTGTATTTGAAGGAAATTTCTCATTAGAAGCAATTCTGAATACATTTATGATTGCTGTTTCCTTAGCTGTTGCAGCAATTCCAGAAGGGCTTGCCACAGTTGTTACAGTTGTTCTTTCGATGGGTGTTACAAAGATGTCTAAGGCTCATGCGGTCATTCGTCGTTTGACAGCTGTTGAGACATTAGGTTGTACACAGGTCATCTGTTCAGATAAAACTGGTACTTTAACACAGAATCGTATGACAGTGGTCAAAGATACAGGAAATACAAAAGAGCTTGCAACAGCAATGGCTTTATGTTCGGATGCCGTTCTTAACAAGGATAGCAGTGTGGAAGGAGAGCCTACAGAAGCTGCTCTTGTAAGTTTTGCGGCTAAAGAAGAATTACCAAAGTATGAACTGACAGAGAAATATCCACGAGTAGAAGAAGCACCATTCGATAGTACACGTAAAATGATGACAACTCTTCATCAGACAGAATCTGGTATCATGCAATATACAAAAGGTGCACCAGATGTTGTTATTTCAAAATGTACAAAGTATTTAGAAAATGGTAATGTTCTCTTAATGACAGAAGAAGTACGTTCTTCAATTCTGAAAGCGAATAAAGATATGGCAGATCAGGCACTGCGTGTCTTATGTGCAGCAGAACGTACATGGGATGCAATTCCTGACGATGTATCACCGGCATATCTGGAACAGGATCTTTGTTATATCGGTCTTGTTGGTATGATTGATCCTGTACGTGAAGAGGTTAAACCAGCAATTGAAGAATGCCGTCATGCCGGTATCCGACCAGTCATGATAACAGGTGACCATAAAGATACTGCCGTTGCAATTGCAAAGGAACTTGGTATCGTAAAGGATGCTTCGGAAGCAATGACAGGTAGTGAATTAGATGCAATGAGTGATGAAGAACTCGATAAGGTCATCACGAAGTGCAGTGTATATGCACGTGTTAAACCAGAACATAAAGTACGTATTGTTAACGCTTGGAAGCGTCGTGGTGCGATTACAGCAATGACAGGTGATGGTGTCAATGATGCACCTTCCATTAAAGCAGCAGATATCGGTGTTGGAATGGGTATTACAGGTACAGACGTTACAAAGAACGTTGCAGATATGATTCTTACAGATGATAACTTCGCTACTATTGTCAACGCTGTTGATGAAGGTAGACGCATTTACGATAATATTCGTAAAGCAATTCAGTTCTTATTATCTTCGAATATGAGTGAAGTAATGGGTGTCTTCGTCTCAACTCTGTTAGGCTTCAAATTATTAGAACCTGTTCATTTATTATTTATTAATTTAATTACAGACTGCTTCCCAGCTTTAGCTCTTGGCTTGGAAAAAGCTGAGCCTGGTATTATGAACCGTCCTCCACGTGATTCGAAAGACTCAATCTTTGCCGGTGGAATGGTATGGGATATTGTATATCAGGGTGTATTAGTCGCAGGTCTTACAATAGTTTCTTATATTATTGGTCATTCGTTTGAAGTTGGTTATTTTGAAATGCCAACCGGTTATTCACCAGATGGTATGACAATGGCCTTCTTAACAATGAATATGTGCGAAATCTTCCATAGTTTCAATATGCGTTCTCTACGTGGTAGTGTATTTAAGTTATCGAATCAGAACAAGGTACTGTGGGCAGCTATGATTGGTTCTTTAGTTCTTGTTACAGTCGTACTAGAAGTACCATTTATTGCAAATATGTTTGGTTTCACACCAGTTAGTTGGACAGAATACTTGATTGCATTAGGCATGGCAGTATTAGTCATTCCAATTGTTGAAATTGTTAAATTCTTCCAGCGTAGAAGTGCTGCCAAGAAAGCATAAGAATAGAGAAAGCTATGTTTGTTCTAAGAGCAATCATAGCTTTTTAGTTTATTCGAAAGATGAATTATCATTTTAAGTGCAACACTTATAAAAAATAAAAGTCCATGAAT
>CAUWDF010000043.1:0-14466 GCA_963557245.1 uncultured Bulleidia sp. | reverse complement strand
ACATTTTATTTTGATGATTATTTTAGTGACTGTTATGCGTTACAGCCACTTTTTTCAATTAACTTATAAAACTTTCCCTCCCTAGCAAATAAAATCTTTATGTATAAATACGAAACAGCAGATTCATTTTCTTTTACTCTTTTTCTAATAGTCTCTTATATGAATGATCAATTCCAAATGCTCCAATCGGTGCCGTAATTAAGATTCCTAAAACTGCCACGGAAAGAACTACTTTACCACATGGTAATCCCATTGCTAACGGAACGGAACCAATAGCTGCTTGTACGGTAGCTTTAGGAAGATACGAAATGATACAAAAAAGCTTTTCTTTCTGCTTGAACGCCGAACCGCTGACACAGATTAAAACACCTAAAGAGCGGAAACATAGTGCAATGAAAATCATAAGAACAGCACCAATACCAGCACTAATTGTATAACGGATATTAACCGCCGCACCAACTAGAACAAATAGAATTACTTCGGCAGCCAGCCAGAGTTTACCGAATTTTTGTGCTAAACGATTCGTTACAGTTTCTGAACTACGAATTTTAATAATACATGCCATAGAGACTATCGCTAATAATCCAGATACAGAGATAATTCCTTTTAACATATTCTCAATCGAAAGCAAAAGGAATGATACTCCTAAAATAATCATGACTTTGACACTATTGCGAATATAGTGCTGACGAATGTACTTTGTTTCAAAAAAGAAACTGAGCGCAAAACCAACTATAATTCCTAAAATAATTCCCATAATTATTGAAATTGGAATATTAACAAAGTCCATGAAATTTATCGATCCACCCTGAGCCATATTCACAAATGTCGTAAATAAAACGATAACAAAGATATCATCACAAGAAGCTCCAGCCATAATCAACTGCGGAATTGATTTCTTTGATCCATATTTCTTCTCCATGAGATCGATCATGCGTGGTACAACAACTGCAGGAGAAACTGCTGCTAAAACTGCTCCCATAACAGCAGATTCAATCCATGTAATTCCTAGAATTTTAGGTCCAAAAATAACGAATGCTAATAATTCAAACGTTGCTGGCAAAAATGACATAAGAATAGCAGGACGTCCAACTTTTTTTAGATCTTCTAAATTCAGAGAAAGACCTGCTTTAATCAGGATTATAACCAAAGCAATCTGACGTAAATCACCTGAAATTGATAGAATCGAACAATCCAAAAGATTTAGAACATAAGGACCTAAAATAATTCCGGTCACAAGCATACCGATAATACGTGGAACTTTTAGTTTCTGACAGATATCTGCCATGGCTAGTCCCACAAGAAAAATCAAAGCAAAAGATAATAACATAAAATTCCCTTCTAAGCACAAAAAAGCTGACGCTTCTGTGCTAAATCACAGAAGCCATCAGCTAATAAGCGGTTTAGGATAAATCCAAGGGAGAACTTCATTCCCTAAATTTATTATGCAATAAACGCACGAAATGTTCAAGAGTCAAAACGGAAAATAACTTTTAGAAAAATTCACAAGCTTATCCCTCAGAGAAGTTTCGCGTGGATGCCTATCAGTTGTTACAATTCCAGCTTCAAAAACTTTCCTGTCCCCTAATAAAACTAAAGAACGCTTTGCTCGCGTAACAGCGGTATAGATTAATTTTCTTTGTAACATGTTCATATGCTGTTTAACAAAAGGCATTATGACAATAGGATACTCCGAGCCTTGCGATTTATGTACGCTAATACAGTACGCTAAAGTTATGTTATTCCAACTCTCCGGTTTAAACTCCACATAATTACCTAAAAAATCCACAATAATGGTTGTCTTATGATCTTCGGCTTCTTTTGCCGGGACAATTTCTACTAATATTCCAATATCGCCATTATAAATATCATCATCTGGTTGATTTTTCAACTGCAGAATTTTATCTCCTTCTCGAAAAATTGTATATCCAAATTTTACTTCTCGTTTTATAGAAGAAGGAGGATTGAATTGCTGCTGCAATGTATGATTCAAAACATCGATTCCTGCATTTCCTGCATACATTGGTGAAAGTACTTGAATATCATCCATCTTATATCCTTTGTCTAATGCAGTCTGAACAACCGAAATTAATATACCCTTCACTTGTTCCGAAGAACAGTCAAAGAATAGAACATCGTTAGAAAGATTTGCAAAGTTAACCTCTCCATCTCGTATTTCATGAGCAAGTGAGATGACATCACTACCGCTCTTCTGACGATAAATATGATTTAAACGTACCAACGGGAAAACGTCGGACTGAATGAGATCACGTAAAACAGAGCCAGGGCCTACACTTGGCAACTGATCCTCATCTCCAATAATGCAAATCTTTTTGACATTTTCCGAAGCTTTTAATAAAGCAGAAAATAGATACGCATCCACCATTGAAAACTCATCGATAATTAAAAGATCTGCTGTAATTGGTTCATTTTCGTCTTTTCCAAATGCATTGGTCTCCAGATCCCATTTTAAAAGAGAATGAATCGTCATAGCTTCACTCTCCGTTAGCTCAGCCAAACGCTTCGCTGCTCTGCCAGTAGGCGCTGCACAAATAACAGACGCATTTGGATACAGGAAGCGATAAAGATTAACAAATGCACGAACAACGGTTGTTTTTCCTGTTCCTGGACCTCCAGTTATAATCTGAAAAGAATTCTGAAAGAAAGAATCCATAGCCTGTTTCTGCCTTTCGTCATATTCAATGCCGATATCTTTCTCCATTGCTGCTAAATATTGATGGACGCGTTTTAAGTCAATCTGTTTCGATTGACCTTCTGAAAAATCATTTAAGAATGTTGCTATCTCTGTTTCTGCCTCATACTGTGATACAGGATAAATACGATTTTCCTCTTGTACTAAGGAACGTTTTAATATAGCCTTATCTAACAATTCTGAAAAATTTCCATTTAATTCTCCTGTTTTTTGATGCCAATTTTCTTCTAACGACTCTAAGCGAACAAAACTATCCCCATTTTTCATACAAAGATCCATAGTAAGGGAAACAAGAAATGCATATAATCTACGTTCATCATCCTTTGCAAAACCTAATGCCATAGCAATCTTATCTGCTGTAGAAAATCCCATACCATCACATTCTTCAATGACTCGATATGGATTTTCTTTTATTTTATTAAGAGCCTCTTTCCCATATGCACGATTTAAACGAACAAGATTACGAATGCCAATTCCATGAACATTTAAAAAACGTACTAGTTCTTCCATACCATCTGCTTCTTGGACAATACCTTCTCGTATAGACGCAATATTTTTTTCTGTTAGGCCTGGTATCTGATATAAAATATCCGAATTTTCTTTAATCATAGAAAGACAGTCTTCTCCTAATGCTTCGACTATCTTTTCCGCAGTTTTTTTACCAATTCCCTGAAACTGAACAGAAGAAAGATAACGAATAATCCCTTCTCTTTCCGATGGTAATGGTTTATGATAAGACTGAATTGCAAATTGCATACCATATTTCGGATGCTCTGTATATTCTCCAGTTATATTGTAAAGTACATCTAAAGAGATATCAGGAAGAATACCTGTTACCGTAATTGTTTTTTCTAACTCATCATTTATTAAAAACTTAGCAACTGTATAGAAGTTCGTTTCATTATGAAATAATACATATGTAAATTTACCAGTTAACGTAACAAGAGTTTCTTCCATTCTATCTCCTTTACCAATCTCAAAAATATTCCTATCTACATCAAAGCATCATCAAAATACCAAGTAAATTAAATAGAGAATGCGTAAATATAGATGTAAAAATACTTCCGGTTCTTTCATAAGGAAGGCATAATACCATGCCTAATGTTCCATACAAAAATATATATACACAATTAATCCAATTTCTTGCTAATATGCTAGCAAATATATGTAAAAAGCCAAATAAAGTTCCATTGATAAAAGCTGCAAGCCAGAAAGAATGTCTTTCCCGGATCTTTGCAAAAATACATCCCCTAAATACTGTCTCTTCTATAAAGGGTGCAAAGATCGCCGATCCAAAAATTGCATTAAAGGGACTTAGCATCATTACAAATTCATTGTTCACTTGATTTTCCGCTGGGGTAATAGGAAAAATCATTTGTATAAAAATAGATACAAAAATATTCAAGGCAAACAACAAAAGAACCCCTTTTAAAACTTCTAGTGCTCCACTTCGAAAAATATCACAAAATTTATTCCATTGGGCATCATACCAACGAAATCCAATGACTATGAAAAAGATAAGGAAAGCAACCATAACCACTATATTAATCATAATATAGGTCTGAAATCCCATAGTTTCCAATATCTCGTCCATAAAGAACAGCTGATAAACGCCTAGATACAGAATGAAATAACTAAAAAGAAGGATACTACAAGAGTGTTTCGATAAAACATTACTTTTGGATTGCATTACGAATCTCTTCCATTAAATCTTTGCCATTACGCATTACAGCGTCAATCTTACCGCCACAGATGACTGTATCACCATCATAGATAACAGCTTCCTGACCTGGGGTAACAGAACGAATTAATTGTGGGTAAGAAGCTGTGAATGTACCATCCGCATTCTGTATCAACGTAATGTCATTATCTTGTTGACGATAACGGAACTTAGCATGCAACTCCTTAGGAAGGATACGATCTGCCAAAAAATTGACATCAATGATTGTACAAGAATCTGAATATAACCATTCAATATGCTCTTCATCCGTAACATAAAGTTCATTCTTTTCTACATCTTTACCAATGACAAAGAAAGGACCAATCCCACCAATATCCAGGCCTTTTCTCTGTCCCACTGTATAATACATGACACCCTGATGTTCTCCGACTACCTTACGGTCACTGATACGGATAATCTTACCAGGTTTCATTGGAAGATAGTTACTTAAGAATTCACGGAAACGTCTTTCACCAATAAAACAGATACCTGTACTATCTTTTTTCTTAGCGATAGATAAATCAAGTTCCGCAGCTAAACGACGAACTGTAGGCTTATCAATTTCTCCAAGAGGGAATAGAACATGATCAAGGACCTGTCTCTGAATTTCGGCTAAGAAATAAGACTGATCCTTATTTCTATCATCTGCTTTCTGTAAAACAGCAACACCATTTTCATATCCTAGTTTTGCATAGTGACCAGTAGCAACTGTATCAAATCCCTGTTCTTGTGCAAACTTCATAAAAGAATCAAACTTAATATAACGATTGCAAAGAATATCTGGATTTGGAGTTCTTCCTCTTTTATATTCTGTTAAGAATGTTTTGAAAACATCATCCCAATATTCTTTGATAAAATCGATACGAAGTAAAGGAAGATCCAAACGATCTGCAACCTCTTTAGCATCTTTCCAATCTGCCTCCTGAGGACAAACAGGATCATTTAATGTTGGATTTCCATTAAAATCGTCTTCTGCCATAGAATCCCAGTTTCTCATAAATGCACAGGTAACATCATATCCCTGTTCTTTTAATAAATAAGCTGCAATTGCACTATCTACACCGCCAGATAGGCCAACAAGTACCTTTTTCATATTAACCTCTTCCCTTATCAAAAAAGAAGCTTACGCTTCTTTACAATCTTTCAGATTCTTACGAACCCCTCCGCATGCTTTAAAGTTTGGACAATCTTTTGTACATGCAGAATTTGCAATTCGACGAAGCTCCTGTGGAACAAAGACACTGATTTCTTCTTCATCATATCCAACTTGGAAACTCTTCTCATTCAAAATAATCGGTCTCTTTAAGACACTAGGATTTTTCTTAACAAATTCAATTAATTCATCCGTTGTCATCGAGTCAATATCAATATGACTTTCCTGAATAATTTTTGAACGCTTCGAAATAATATCATCGCTGCCATTTTCACTTCTCATCAGCAAATGTTTAATTTCGTTATCATTGAGAAGTGTCTTAAAAATATTTTTTTCAATAAATTTCAGGTTTCTATCTTTAAGCCATTGTTTTACTTTACGGCAAGATGCACATCCTGGTGATGTATATACGACAATCATAGAATACCTCCAATATTGATAATAATCGATTTTCAGATTCTTCTGTTTCTATAAAATGACTCATAAAGTAAACCTCAGAAGATAATCTGACCATATTGACTATATTATTTTACCGTGTTTTTTTCCTATATACAATAAAAGACCAAGAATAGATGTATATGAAATTTCGATATTGCCTACTTAAAATATTTGATCTACAATAAAAGAATCAAAGATGTAGTGCATTGCACGATTGTCACTGTATAGAGAGACTGCGTTTGCTGGAAGCGGCCCATACAATCAACGCAAATTGGAGCTACTGTTTTTCAATGGTCCGTGAACCGGTTATCTTCAGAAAAGTGATCCCATAATTAGGATAAGTCGGGTGGCACCGCGCAGTTCGTCTTCTGCGTCCCTTCATGATGAAGAGACGTTTTTTATTTGGAGGTTACGAACTATGAAAAGAATGTTATCAGGTATTAAGCCAACTGGACAGTTACATTTAGGAAACTATATCGGTGCACTGCGTCATTTTGTAGAATATCAGGATGAGTATGAAATGTTTGCATTTATCGCAAATCTTCATTGCATCACTGTTCCACAGGATCCAGAAGAGCTCCGTGAAAATCTTAGAGATTGTGTTGCTCTTTATCTTGCATGTGGGCTTGATCCCCAAAAGACAAATATTTTCTTACAAACAGATGTTATGGAACAAGCTCAGCTAGGTTACATCATGTGCTGTCATACATATATGGGTGAACTAAATCGTATGACACAGTTCAAAGACAAACAGGCAAAAGGAGAAAAGAATTTAAGTGGTGGTCTCTATACCTATCCTGCATTAATGGCTGCTGATATCTTAATCTATTCCCCTGATTATGTTCCTGTTGGAGATGACCAGAAGCAGCATGTTGAATTAACAAGAGACGTTGCGCAGAGAATGAATAACCGTTATGGTGATCTTTTCAAGATTCCTGAACCACTTGTTGCAAAAGTTGGTGCAAGAATCATGTCCCTTTCCGATCCTACTAAAAAGATGTCAAAATCAGATGAAACAAATAAAGGTTGTATCTACTTATTAGATGATCCGAAAAAAGCTAGAAAGAAAGTTATGTCTGCAGTAACTGACTCTCTTGGTGTTGTTCACTATAATCCAGAAAATCAGCCTGGTGTCTCTAACTTAATTCAGATCTATTCTTCCTTAAATCAAGATCGTCCTTTTGAAGAAATAGAAAAAGAATTCGAAGGAAAAGGTTATGGTGACTTTAAGCGTGCTGTTGCAGATTCCGTTGTTAATACACTGGAAACAATTCAGACACGTTATAATGAAATTACAGCATCCGGTCAAATTGATGAAGTATTAAGAGAAGGGGCTGAAAAAGCAAGAGCAATCGCAAGACCTAAGCTTGAAAAAGTCCAGAAAGCCATCGGTATGGAAATTGTCACAAAATAATAAATACACAAAAACCTCAAGAGCACTCCCATACTCTTGAGATTTTTATATCAATCATTTAAATCGGTAAAAACGCATTAGCGATCGTGAAATAAATCAATAGAGATAATGCATCGATAATTGTTGTTAACATTGGAGACGCAACTACAGCAGGATCTAAACCAATCTTAGAAACAATCATAACAAGACAAGAAGCAATAAATTTTGCAAAGAAGACAGCACATACAACAGTAAGACTAACAACTAAAGCAACATTTACAGCAATCTGATCAAAGAATATACATTTCAAGAAGACAGCTGTAGCAAGGGTTAAACCACACACAATGCCAACTCTCAATTCTTTCCAGACAATCTTAGGAAAGTCTTTAAAATGAATTTCTTCAAGTGAAAGACCTCGCACTACTTCTACAGATGCTTGACTTCCAGCATTACCACCTGTATCCATCAGCATAGGTATGTACGCTGTAAGAACAACCATTTTCGACAAAGAAGACTCAAACCCTGTAATGATTTTTCCAGTAAAAGTTGCTGATATCATTAATAGTAACAGCCACGGAATTCTCTTCTTCCATGTTTCAAAAACAGAAGTACGAAGATATGGTTTATCATTTGGAATGATAGCATTCATCTTATCAATATCTTCAGTCGTTTCTTGATCCATGATATCCATGATATCGTCCACAGTAATGATACCAACCATTCTATTCTCTTTATCGACTACCGGTAATGCTGTAAAGTCGTATTTTTTAAAAATCTGAGCAACATGTTCCTGATCATCGGAAGTACAACAGGATACAACATCCTCATGCATGATATCGCCAATTAGTTCGTCATCATCACAGATAATCAAATAACGAAGTGCTACTGTTCCTAACAAGAATCTTTTCTCATTTAGAACATAACAGACATTAACAGTTTCAGAATCAGTTCCTAATTGACGGACTCTAGCAATTGCGTCTCCTACTGTCATCGTTTGTTTTAAGTCTACAAACTCCACAGTCATGATACTTCCTGCAGAATCCTCCGGATACTGTAAAAGATGATTAACATCTTTACGTGTTTCTGGACTTGCATGTGTTAAAAGACGTTTAACAACGCTAGCAGGCATCTCTTCTAAAAGGTCAGCTGCATCATCGGCATAAAGATTATCAATTACAACACCAGCCTCACGATCGGACAATGAAGTAATAATATATTGCTGACTATCATCTTCTAACTGAGCAAAGACATCCGCTGCTAATTCCTTAGGGAACAAGCGGAACATTTTAAGCATATCCTCATCTTCCATCTCTTCCATAATCGATGCAAGATCAGATTCATTCATATCTTGTGCCATGCCACGTAGTGCGGCGAATTTTTTAGCCTTTAAAAGCCCTCTAAAAGTTTCGAGGTCCTTTAGAGAATTATTATCCATAAATATTTTCCTCCAGAAATAGTTTTCATAAATTTAGTACATTGGGGAACGCCGTCACTAAGCGACACGTGTATACCACTTAGACTCATGAAAACCACCTCCTTTAGAACTCACTAATATCATTTTGAAACTTATATGAGAAATCGTCAATGACTTTATATAAAATGAAGGAAATATACATCTATTTAAGCAACTTGTGATGTTTTCTTATGGTATAAGATGTAAGAAATCATTGCTGTGATTAATTCAGAAATCCAGAATGCATGCCATACTCCAACCGGGCCAAATTTCTTACTTAAAATATAAGCAATCGGCAATATCGTAATAATGAAACGAATGAGTGAAATTAGTAAAGAAGTGCCACCCATACTAAGGCCTTCTAAAGCTCCCGAAGAAATAACTGATACCGCTGAAACAATAAAACCAATACTAATAATCTGTAATGCAACACTACCTGCCTGAATAGTCTCCGCATTCGATGTAAATAATGTCATCAAATTCGTCGGAACTGTCCAACATAAAATTGTACCGATGACCATAATAACCATAGCTAAAAATAGAGATAATGAATAGATTTTTTTAACACGTTTGTATTCTCCAGCACCATAATTATAACCAATAAGTGGTCGAATCCCCTGCACGATACCACCTGCTGGCAAATATAAGAACGTCTGTAATTTATAATAGATACCAAGGATAACAATATAAATTTCAGAATAACCAGCTAAGATACTATTTAAGGATGAAATCAGTAAAGATGGTAAAGCAAGATTTAAAGATGCTGGAACACCTGTTGCATACAGTCTCTTCCACATAGAAATGGAAGGCTTCGCATATCGAAAGGATACCTTCGCAGGAATTGGTCTGAAAAAATAAAATAACAAATAAAACAACAAGCTAACCGTCTGACCAATACCTGTGGCAAATGCCGCTCCTTCTATTCCCATCGCTGGCATCGGTCCGAGACCAAAAATCATGATCGGATCTAAAATAATGTTTAGTATACATCCACTAAGCATACTAACCATTGTCATCATCATTTTACCAACTGACTGAAAAACCTTTTCATATCCCATTGAAAGAGCAATAATTGGCGCAAAACTGAATGCAATTTTACTATAGCGAAGGCCAAGATCAATCACTTCTGCATCCTGCGTAAACATATGTAAGAATGATGGCATGATTGAAATACAGATAATCGATAAAAGAATACCATGCACCGCACTTAAAAGAACACCTTGCGTTGCAGCAATATTGGCAGACTCTTGCTTTTGTGCCCCTAAATAGAAAGAAATAGCCGCACTAATGCCAACAGAAAATCCAATTGTAATTGCATTAATTACATTTTGAACTGGAAAAACCAAAGATAATGCAGTCATAGAACTCTCACTAATTTGTGCCACAAAGCAACTATCAACTATATTGTATAAAGATGTCACTGTCATAGAAATAACCATAGGCAATGACATTGTTAATATAAGTCGAATGACTGGCTTAGTTTTCATAAATGTCTGATCCATATGAATCCTCCTTCATTCAATATAAAAGCCACGAATTACCAAAAGGAAACCCGTGGCGAAAAAGTATTCGATACTAAAAAAAAGTCCACTCCAACAATTGTTGGTTTTACGTTCATTAAAATAAAATAATTTAATCTTAATGTCAACAAAAAATTATTCATCAATCGGATTGATCAATTTCAAAAAGGACTCACATCTTTTCATTTGTCCTTTAATAATCCGATAATCCAAATCGATGATTCGTTTAAATCCGGACTCAAAAATAATTTCTGTATGAAAAGAATCGATTCGTTTTACATACATGATTTTTTCATAAAGATACCAATTACAATCTTTATTTTGATCCCCTTTATCTGGAAAATAGATCTGTTGCGTACGTTCGCTCAAAAGTATAGCCGGTTTCTGCTTTACATTTAATAATTTTTGAAAGGAAGCTTTTCTTCCTAGAATAGAAGAGCCATTCCTTATACAGATATTTTCAAAGAAATCATTTGGGGGCAACGGAAAATTTTCCTCATGACCATCCGCATAGATAAAGTGTGATCCATTTTGTATTCTCGAAATAATTATCGGTAAATCTCTATTCATGTGAACAGCAGCCATCACAGCAAGACTCACTGGAGCAAATAACTTCTAACGCTCTTAAATCTAAAGCAAATCCCTCAATTTCAACAAGAGCCCCTTTTGCAAGACTAGAGACACCCGCTGCACTTCTTGCTGGATAAGGATTGGTAAAATAATTCCCATATACTTCATTCATTTCCGCAAAATCATTCATATCTTTTAGATAAACAGTTGTTTTGACCACATATCGAAGATCTAATCCAACTTCCTGTAAAACTGCTTGCATATTTTTGATACACTGCTCTGTCTGTTCACGAATACCACCTTCTACAAGTTCTCCAGTGGAAGGATCAATTGGTAATTGACCAGACAAAAAAATGAAATCACCTGCCTTTATAGCTGGGGAATAAGGGCCAATAGCCTTTGGGGCAAATGCGGATGAAATTGTTTCCTGAACCATAAATTAATATCTCCTATTCATAATAAGGATCGTCAGAAGAATCTTCATCGAACTCATCATCTAAGCTTTCTAACATAGCTAGATACTCTTGTTCTCTCTTCTTCATAGCTTCTGAATGATGTTTATCCGAAACAACAAACAACAAATAGAATCCACCGATCACCATGATGATAAGAACTGCAAATGTTAATATATCATTTATATTTTCAAGCATTCTCTCACCATCTTTCCACTGCATTATATTTAGGATTCATTACTCTGTCCATTCTCATGCACTTGCTCTAAAAAGTCAGGACCTTTGATAACTTCGTGTTTTGATAGATTTGGATAATCTAATTGATCTAAAACCTCATAAACACAAAGAGCAACACAGTTTGATAAATTCAAACTTCTTGCATCTTCAACCATTGGAATACGAATACAACGATCAAGATTCTGATACAAGATTTCTTTATCAATACCTGTACTTTCTTTACCAAAGACAAGATAGATATCTTTGCCTTCTTCATAATCTGTTTTATAGTCAAACTCACTTGGCACTTTATCTCCATAACGAGTGACATAATAGAAAGATCCTTCTCTTCCATCATAAAAAGTATTCCAATTTGGATATATAGTAAACTTTAAACGATCCCGATAGTCCATACCTGCTCTTCTGAGATGCGCATCATCCATATAAAATCCCAATGGCTCAATCAAATGCAATTCACATCCAAATGCCATACATGTACGCATAATGTTTCCAGTATTTGCAGGAATTTCCGGCTCAAAAAGTACAACATGAATCATAACAATCAACCTTCTTCTTTTTTAAGAATCTTAAAATAAAATAAATTACTCCAAGGATAGCAATATAAGAAACGATAATCAATAGGACCATATCACTAAAGAAGGATGCTGGGAACATATTGATCATAATAGAACTGGAAGGATCTAATAAAAATAAATCATTATCAAAGAGTAAATAATGGAAATCCATCCAGAAATCCGAAAAATCGAATAAAATCCAAATCAATATGAGAACAACAAACATCCCAATTAGAATACTACCGTTTACAAATGCATCCCATATAACTTCCAGTTGTCTATCTCTACATAATAGATAGACACTCAGCAATAAAACAGCTCCTATAAACAATAAGATACTTCGAGCTTTCAAGACATTTTGATAAAGATCTTTCACATCATCCATATGCAATGTCTCTCTTGTATTAAATACATCTCTTTCATATCCGTCAATTGTTGCAGATACAACGATATCATCTCTTTTATCTTGCAGAAAATCCAAAAGTGTATCGGTTGCTTTCATAAGGTCATCCTCAGGCATTCCTATCACTTTTGCTTGATTTTCTTTTTTAAATTCATAATGATAGAAACCTCTTTGAAAGCATATTCCATCAATAACACTCAACAAGATACCAGTGAGTAGACATAACCCTGCAAGGACACTCAGTATTTTAGCGAGGTTTTCTTTCATTTAACCATTTCTCCAGTTTACGTACTGCTTTCCCACGATGGGAAATCTCATTTTTTTCCTCTTTTGTTAATTCAGCCATTGTTTTATGTAGTAGTGGATAGTAAACGATAGGATCATATCCAAAACCATTCTCCCCTTTTGGCTCGAGAGCTATCTCACACTCAACACTATCTTCAAATACAATTGGTTCTTCATTCGGACGTGTAATTGCGATTGCACAGACATAACGACATGTACGGTCTGTACGTCCTTTCATCAATTCAAGAACTTTAGCATTTTTTATTGTATAAGGAGTATCATGACCTAACCAACGAGCACTATGAACACCTGGCTTCTTATCAAAAGCATCTATTTCAAGTCCAGAATCATCGGAAATTGCCATAATTCCAAAGGCATCGGTAACTGCTTTAGCTTTAATAATGGCATTTTCATGGAAAGTAGTTCCATTTTCATCTACTTCATCCATCTTAGGAAAATCAGCAAGCGATTTTATAATATAGCCCATTGGTTCCAACATTTCTTTAAATTCTTTGATTTTGCCAGCATTTCCACTAGCAACAACGATTGTATTATCATTCATAGTTTTATATCTCCTCTTATATATTCTGTCTGATCTTCTTTCAAAAAGGAAGAAACTTCTTCTGCAAATGCAACATTGATTTCAGTACATCTTCCTCTCCCTATAACATATGGATCAATATACCTTTTTTAGCATGTATCTGAATACTATTGGACACTTCATAATCATACACATCTACATGATCTAAGTTGCAGAATGCATCCCATTGCGGTGCTACTTTCGATTTTCGAATCTTATCAATAACATAAGATTCATCCACATAAAGATCTTCTTCTTTTAAGATTCCTTCATGAAACCATCGTTTGATCAAACGAGCCAGAACTTCCATACCATAACGATCCTCTTTGGCACCATATACTCTTCCACATTTTAAAGCAAGACGTGCAAAACGAAGAGCTGTTTCTTCATGTAAAAAACATAACTCCAACTCATCAAACTCATTGACAGATACATTAATATCATAATACAAAGTAAGCATTTCTTCTTCTGTTGCAAGATGATAATTAATTGAATTTCCAATGGTATATTCTAATCGATCCGAAGAAAGCTTAGGAGAATCATTATCTGCTAAAGAATAACGATGATAATCATCTACATCTTCAACAGTTAAACCTAGTTTACTTAGTTCATTCACAATATAGCAAGAAGAGGCAATAAGATTGTGCGTACGATACTCTGTTGCTTCTTGATGCACATAATCATGATGCATAAAATCGATAACATGCGAGAATGCTGGCGTTGCGATATCATGAAACAAAGCAGCAATCACCTGTTTTTTATCTGTTGTAAATTGATCGAGCACAATTGCAGTACCAAGACTATGCTCATAACGAGTGTATGGTGAAATCGTGCGAAAAAGCGGGAATGAAGTAAAGTTCATCCCGCAATTCATATCGATTCTTTTTAGTCTCTGCATTTCCTCGCTTTTGCAGAACGGAAGTAAATAGACAGGAATTTCTTTTTTATAAGTAATTTGTCAAATTAAGTGCAACATCTAATGTGAGTTTATAATT
>CAUWDF010000042.1:0-14619 GCA_963557245.1 uncultured Bulleidia sp. | reverse complement strand
AAACGAAATTATAAACTCACATTAGATGTTGCACTTAATTTGACAAATTACTAATTAAAAAGAGGACATTTCATTATCTATTATGAATCCATAAATAGATAACATACTCTGTCCTCTTTTATAATTACTTCATATCTTTTAAGAATGCAATATATGCACGATATGCTTCATATACGTCCGCCTTAGAAACAACTTCCCAAGGAGCATGCATGTTCTGAACAGCGATACCAGCATCAATGACATCCATGTTCTTATTAGCCATGATATAAGCGATTGTTCCGCCTCCACCTACATCAACAGCACCTAATTCGCATGTCTGGAAGTAGCAATCGTTATCATCCATAACCTTACGGATCTGAGCAACATATTCTGCATTGGCATCACTTGATCCACTCTTACCACGGGAACCTGTATACTTGTTGAAGCAGATACCTCTTCCAAAGTATGCAGAATTGTTTGGCTCCATAACTTCTGGATAGTTAGGATCGAAAGCTGCAGATACGTCAGAAGATAACATCTTAGAATTCTCCATTGCATCATTAAATGCAACAAGTGAAGATTCCCCCTGCATATCTAACATCTTAGCTATAACATGATCGAAGTATAAGGACTGCATACCTGTATTACCTACAGAACCGATTTCTTCCTTATCTACGAGAATAATGCAGCTTGTTCTTTCTGGTGTACCTTCAAAATCAAGAGCAGCACGTAAAGAAGTATAAGCACATACTTTATCGTCATGACCATAACCAATGATCATAGAACGATCTAAACCATAGTCTCTTGCCTTACCAGCTGGAACAACTTCGATTTCAGCCGAAATGAAATCATCTTCTTCAATATCATACTGTTCCTTTAAAAGATTTAGGATATATGTCTTAACTGGATCCTTTTCAGCATCCTTCTGTGGAATAGAACCAACAAGAAGATCTAATTTTTCACCTTCTACAACGTTACTACCAGACTTTTCCATCTGCTTACCAGCCAAGTGAACAAGAAGATCTGAAATACCAACAACTGGATCATTCTCCTTATCACCAATGTTGATATCTACTACAGTACCATCTTTTTTTACAACAACACCAACAAGTGCCATTGGAAGAGCGACCCACTGATACTTCTTGATACCACCATAGTAATGAGTATCTAATAATGCAAGACCATCTTTTTCATATAATGGGTGTTGCTTTAAGTCAGTGCGAGGAGAATCAATATGAGCTCCAAGAATGTTCATACCTTCTCTTAAAGGCTTTTCACCAATAATGAACGCAAGGAAATTCTTTCCTTTGTTTGTAGCGTATACTTTATCACCTGGATGAAGTTCACTAACATCTTTCAGGTTCTTAAAACCTGCTTTTTCCGCAAGAGCGACACTGTTTACTACAAATGTACGTTCTGTCTTGGATGTGCTGAGGAACTGCCCATAGTCGTCATTGAACTGCATGAGAGTATTCATCTCTTCAGCACTGAGTTTTTCCCAAACTGTCTTTTTCATTGTTTCCTCCTGTATTATGAATCGTGTATGCCCGGAAAGCATCCGTATAACGTTTTGGTCCTTTTAATTCTAAAGACATTCCATCTTCATTTTGTTCCATAACGGAAATACGTAGCACGGGTTTATACTCATCAAACATTGCTATTTTATCATATGGAAGAAGAACGCGTACACATTCTTCTTCTGGATAAAGAAGTTTCAATACGGCATCTAATGCTTTATCGATTCCTTCATTTGTCTGACAAGAAATGCAGATACCATCCGGCAACATTTTTTCATCACATAAGTCTATTTTATTATAAATTCTAAGAATTGGTACATCTTGTGCTCCAATCTGTTCAAGAGTCTGCTGGGTAATAGCAATCTTCTCTCGATATAACGGATCCGAAACATCTACAATCTGTACTAATACATCGGCATCTTTCGCAGCGGATAATGTAGAATGGAACGCATCCAATAATTGTGACGGAAGATCTGACACAAACCCTACCGTATCATATAAAAGAAAACGCGAAGATTGATAATCAATCATACGTACACTGGTATCTAATGTAGCAAATAACACATCTTCCGCATATACATCTGTACCTGCGTTATGATTACTACGATTGAGTACTGCATTCATGAAAGAACTTTTTCCAGCGTTCGTATAACCAACAAGGGCTGCACGACGTAATTTTGTCTTATTCCGTCTACGTTCATCTTGAGAACGACGTGCTTCAATCATAGATAGTTCTTTTTTCAATTCCGTAATACGCCCCTTATATTTTCGGGCAATAATTGCTGAACGCATTTCACCCGATCCTCTATTATTGACAGCACCACCACGACTTCGTTCACTATCGCCACTTTCTTGAAGAACACGTGGAAGATCATAAGATAACCTCGCCATCTCTGTTTGGATTTTTGATTGTCTTGTACGAGCACGAGAAGAAAATATATCCAAGATTAAAGCTGTACGATCGATAACATTACATCCAACAACCGCTGCGATACGTTCTGCCATCTGCACGCGTAACGGATTGTAGAAAACAACTAATCTAGCATCTGTCTCTGTCACTTCCATGGCAAGTTCTTCTAATTTACCACTTCGAAAACATGTTCTTTGGTCAATTGTATTAGAATTCTGAATTACTTCCGCTACAACTTCCATACCACATGCTTTGCATAGCTCTTTACACTCTTGCATCTTATATGCAAATTCTCTTTTTTCCTCTTTTAAGCAGACACCTGCAAGAACAACTTTTTTCATATTTATTTTTCAAATACAGTACGACCATCACAAACCGTCATCATGACATGCGCTTCTGCAATCTCACTCACTGGAATCTTTGTAATATCTTTATCTAAAATAACAAAGTCCGCATAATAGCCTTCTTTGATTTCACCGATACGATCTTCCATAAAAATCTGTTCTGCCCCTTTGACTGTATAAGAGTCTAGTGCCTGTTCGACAGACATACATTCTTTCTCATTCATAGAAGCCGTTGGTGTCGTCATAGAACAGCGTGTTACTGCTAACTGTATTCCTTTCAGAACATTAGGCATTTCTACTGGCGCATCCGATCCATTCGAAGTTAATGTTCCATCCATAAGAGTACGGAATGGGTAACACGTTGAAGCTCTTTCTTTTCCAACACGTTTCTCAAGAATTGAAGCATCGCTATCAATAAATAAAGATTGAATATAACAAGATAATTTCATATCACAAATTTTTTCAATCTGATCTGGTCTTAATATCTGACAATGTACAATACCATGATGTAATGGATTTCCTTCACAAATATTATCTTTTAAAACCGATAAATAATGATCCACTGCATCATCTCCAATACAATGCGCAATCGTTGGCATATTAAAACGATTCGCTAACATAATATCACGTTCCATATCCGCATCATCTATAATCTTGCATCCCAAAACCGTTGGACAATCTTCATATGGACGACTTAAGGAAGCAGTACGAGCTCCTAAAGAACCATCTACAATCAATTTCAAAGGGCCAATACGGAAATAATCATTTCCTACATCAAATGTATATCCATCATCTAAAAAAGACGCAAAAGCCTGTATATTTTCAAACTCACATTGTTCATTGACACGTACTGTCATTCGGTCTTGATACGACAATTTTTCAAAAGCATCTAATGGATCTTTATAAGAGTCTGTGATAGAAAGGAAATCATCACTACCGACGGTTGTAATCCCACATGCATTTGCATACTTTGAACCTTTTAAGATATATTCTTCCAACTGTGCAATGGAAGGTTTTGGTTGTGCATGATGAATATATTGAATTGCATTTTCTTTTACGATGCCATTCTCTACATCAATATAACCATCTTCTTCATCATAATCTTCCTGAATTCCTGCCAATTCTAAAGCTTTCGAATTCACAACTAAAACATGACCACATCCTCTTGTAAGAACAATCGGTACTTCCGTAGAAATAGAATCTAAAAGCGCTTTATCTATATGGATATCTTCAGAAAATGACTCTTCTAAATATCCTCTTCCAATTAACCATTCTCCTTCTTTTAAATTTTTTAAAGCATTCTCCAATTTTGTTACAAGAGACTCTTTCAAATGACAGTTTGCTAACTGTACATTACTCAGATAATAACCAAGCTCCAACAAATGCATATGCGAATCTACAAAACCTGGACATAGGAACATACCTTGAATGTCGACACATTCATCTTCGGAATCTAAAAGAGATTCAATCTCTTCATTCGTACCTAAACGTACAATCTGATTTTCTTCACAAAGTAACGCAGTTGCTGAACTGTTATAAATTTGACAATTAATAAAACCTCTTCTCATTTTTTCTCCTATTTGTGTAAAAAACACGGCAATGCCGTGTTTTAATTCATCTTCTTCTGTTCATCGGCCCACAAAATACGAATATCATAATATTGTTCTGTATAGCCTAATTTCTGAATAACAGCTTCATGCTGGATTGTCTCTCCACTACGGGCAACAACAAGACGAATATTCGCAGCTTCTTTACGATAAATGACCGCAACTACAACACCCGTAAAACTTTCTAATGGTTCTTCCAATCCAAATACATATGCATCCAAAAAATCATGATCTTCGAAAGAAATATCTTCCTTCACATATCCACTGTTCATTTCTGAAATACCTTCATGACGAAGATCAAAAGAGCCATATGGACGTTCAATTGTTACAGTAACCGTTTTTCCAAGCCATTCCGTTCCAAGAACATATTCCATCTCTGCCAGTTCTAAATTTTCTTTGATTTCCTCTCCAGAAATATCAAAACCATAATCCTTACAGAATACAACAAGTTCTCCAATAGCTGTAATTTTAATTCTTGCAAGATGATCCTGATTTGCCATTTCAACAAGTGAATCTAATAATCCAGTCGCATATCCCTTTTTACGACATTTAGGATCTGTCAATAAAAAACGCACTGCTTTATTTTCATCATATACTAAAACACTACAAATTGTAGAATCCTGTTCTTCCACGAGATATGAAAAAGAACTTTTATATTTTTCTGCCTGTTTTAGAATTCCTTCTCTTAAAGCACTATTCCAAAAATGTGCTTTATCTGAAGATAACATGTTTGCGATATCATTCCAGACAGAATCAATTTCTGTATCCATTAATTTACGAATCATTACATCTCCAAGTTTTTATCATAGAGCGCAATCGAATCTTTAATAATCTGCTTCATAATACGCTCATTCGTGAATTCCACTTCTACAGGTACATCTTTTGCTTGTGGAACTGCTACTTCACGAATTTCATTTAAAATATGTTCCGAGTGCTCCGAACTCTCTACTGCAAAGTAGAAAGAAACTGCTGTTCCAACAACTTTAGCCTTTAACCATACACGGCTAATTTCTGGTGTCTCACAACATCTTTCATAAACTGCATTAACAACTTTTGTTGGATAGACACTTGGGTCTGTAAAACGAATATTCAAAGGTGCTGGAGAGGGGGCTGGTTTTTTTGGCATAGTCAAACGATCACAAGCAACACCAACTAAGTTACGAGGGATAACAATATTATCTTTACCTGGATTAATAATGATTCCAGATGATTTTCCTTTTGGATCCATCAATAATTTATCATAGTCACTGATCTGGCGCACGACCATCTTTGGATTGATTCCTTCCCCGTAATTAATGATTGTACTATTTTGATAGTTTGTAAATGCTGGGAAGAGTATCTTTCCATCGTTTGTATTCAACATATAGAATTTAATCTGAGATGGATGAGCAACTTTATGTAATTCGCCATCCTCTTCTAATTCTTCATTGTCAACATCGACATCGAAATCACATGGAGAAAGTAATTTTGCTGTCTTCAATGCTTCCACAAGAGCCCCCTGCATCTCTGCTGGAGATGACTCTTTCATCTTTTGAATGACTGTATCCAGTTCAGGGTTTTCAATAGGTCCTGGCTGAGCGACCTTTTTCTCATTCTTATCCATTTCAATACCTACTTTCAATGATATCAGTATACCTTTTGTTTTACGTTTTCACAATCAAATCAATCAACACTTACAAGAAGTCATTCGCTGCTTCCTTAAGGTTGATAAAAGATAGATAAATACAACATTTTGTCCAATTTACCCTTTTTTTCTAATAACCTTCACATTACTTTCACACTCAAAAGATACCATAATCCATGTAATCATCCAAAAGGAGTTGATAGTATATGACAGAAATGAAATCAAATGAACCAATTGACACAGAGTTCACAGAAAAAGAAACTGGACCAATCCCTCCATTTCATAAGGAACCAGAAAAAAAACACAAGAAAGGATTTGGTCATAACTTTGGTGTTATAGCCTTATCTGCAGTTATATCTTTAGGATGTGGTGTCGGCGGTGGCTACGCTGCATATCGTATTTCCAATCAGAGCAATCCAACCTTCCAGACAAGTGGAGAAAAATCACCAAGTAAAGTAACAAACGTTTCTTCTAATACAGATGGAAAGGGTCTTTCTACAGCCGATGTTGCTTCGAAGGCATCGCCAAGTGTTGTTGAGATTGTAACAGAGTCTACACAGACATCTTATGGCATCTTCGGCGGAACATTCACATCGCAAGCTGCAGGATCAGGTGTAATCATCAGTGATAACGGATATATCGTTACAAATAACCACGTCATCGAAGGAGCTCAGTCAATCCAAGTCACGACATTCGATGGTACACAGTATGATGCACATCTTGTCGGAACCGACCCAAAATCTGATATTGCCGTTCTCAAGATCAACGCAGATAATTTAACAGCAGCTACAATTGGTGACTCCTCCCAATTACAAGCTGGAGATACTGCCGTTGTTATCGGTAATCCTTTAGGTACATTAGGTGGAACCGTAACCGATGGTATCATCTCTTCCCCATCTCGTGAGATGGTCATCAATAACGAGTCCATGGAACTTATTCAGACAAATGCACAGATCAATTCCGGTAATTCTGGAGGGGGTCTGTTTGATGGCAATGGTAATTTGATTGGTGTTGTAAATGCAAAAGACTCAGGTACGACCTCTTCTGGCGCAACTATTGAAGGTCTAGGTTTTGCAATCCCCGTCAACACAGCCATGGATGTTGCTCAGCAGCTCATCCAAAATGGTGAAGTAACGAATCGTCCAACAATTGGCGTTTATCTACAAGAACTGACGCAGCCATCCGGTCATTATCATGCAGGTCTATATATTACCGGTGTCATGACAGGATCCGGTGCCGAAAAAGCCGGTATACAGGAGTACGACCGTATTGTAAAAGCAGATGGAAAGGATATTGCTTCTTACGCGGATCTCTCTGCGGTTTTAAGAAATAAGAAGATTGGTGATTCCATCTCTATGACAATTGAAAGAGATGGTAAACAATTAGACGTAACAGTTCCATTAACTGGTACTCTCGATGCAAAATCTCCAGTAGAAAATAATGCAGAATAAAGAACACTCCCTAAGTTGGAATACAACATTAAGGAAAACGCAACCTACCATATGTAGGCTGCGTTTTTTATCAAAAAATCCCATCTCCATAAACTAGAAAAATATAATTCTTCTACCTATTTTGACGAGATATACCATTAGCGGTATGAAGGTTATTATATCCAATCATCAAGATTGTATATTCTTCTTCATAGAACGAGATGCAACCAAATTAGCTCCCGTTCCTAAAAAATTCGGAATCAATACCTGTCCAACCTTTACTGGTGCTTTAACGCGAAATTGACGAATCTGTTCCATTGCTTCCTCACAAAGATCCAATGGAATCTCTTTATCTGTTATCACAGGAAGAACACGTAAAAAACCATCCTCAATACGGACTGTAGATGTCAGAACACGCATCGGACGAATCGTTTCTTGCGCGGCATATGCTTTTCCTTGTGGACAACTAAAACCCTGAATATCTTTTACGATTCCATTTTCCAATGTTACTGTAATACGGCATCCCTTCGGACAATTGACGCAAACAAGTTGCTTTTCTTCAGTCATATTTTATCCTCCTGAATCTCTACTATAATCGGTTCTGTCACATCCTGTAACATCACACTTGCTAAAAGAATATTTTCCATTTCGCTTGGAATAAACTTATCTTTATGAATTGTTCGAAGCTTTTTATTACCACTTCTTACAAAAATAGTGCCACTTTCTATTGGTCTTTGTACACGGAAGAAAAGTTCTACCGTTTTGAGATCCGTATCGGTATGAATTGTAGAAGGAACAACATATCCTACTTGATTTCCTGGAACAACCGCAATACCAGCATGATTTTTCGCTCCTGTTTTAAGATAGACCGCTGCACCTTCTCCAGCTTTCTTTCCTTGATGAGCAGCATAATCCGCAAGATCATGCACATGAAGTCCATTTCCACAGGCAAAAACTCCCTCTACAGACGTCATATATTTTTCATCTACTTTTGGCCCTTTAATACGCGTATCCATTTCAATACCACATCCATCTGCTAAATGATTTTCTGGAATCAATCCAACACTCAATAACAAGGTATCAATATCGAAATGTTTTTCTGTCCCAGGAATTGGTTGTTTATGTTCATCTACTTGAGAAATATCGATTCCTGTAACGCGATCCTTTCCATATATTTTAGTAATTGTATGAGAAAGATATAAAGGAATATCAAAATCATCTAAACACTGCTTCATATTTCTAGGAAGTCCATTGGAATATGGCATCAGTTCTGCAACGCCTAATACTTTTGCGCCTTCCAACGTCATACGTCTAGCCATAATTAAACCAATATCACCAGATCCTAAAATGAATACTCTACTGCCAACAAGCCATCCATCAATGTTTAGATAACGCTGTGCTTGGCCAGCAGTAAAAACACCTGCCGGTCTCGTTCCCGGAATGGAAATGGCCCCTCTATTCCTTTCATAACAACCAACTGCAAGAATGATAGCATCCGCTTGAATCTTAACGTAGCCTTCTTGAGAATTTTCATATTCAATTGTTTTATCTGCATTCAGCTTAACGACCATTGTACCGGTTTTAATTTCAACATCACATCGATTCGCTTCATCCTCAAAACGTTCTGCAAATGCAGGACCACTAAGTTGTTCATGGAACGTTGTTAATCCAAACCCATTATGAATACACTGATTTAAAATACCTCCAGCTTCTTCATCTTTTTCTAAAATAACTACTTCATCAATTCCATTTTTCTTTAGTGCGATGGCTGCAGCTAGCCCGGCACAACCGGCCCCAATCACAACTGCTTGATAATGTTTCATGACCGATTCTCCTTTTCTAAGATCAATGATTTCTTCGAGTCTAATACAACATCTAATGGAGAAATATGTAACTCTCTTGCCAAAATTGCTAAAACACGTGGTTCACAAAATCCACCCTGACATCTTCCCATACCAGGACGTACTCTCTTTTTGACTCCCTTAATTGTTGTCGCTCCTGCTAAAGAATGGATACAATCAACAATCTCCCCTTCACTGATCTGTTCACAACGGCAAATGATCTTAGCGTATAAAGGATTTTCTTTAATCTTCGCATCTCTTTCTTCTGGTGTTAAATCTGCCATCACCACTGTTTTTTTCCGAATCATTATAGCATTCGAATCTTCGATAAGATTTAGTTTATTCGACAAAATATGTTCAATAACATATTGCGATATACCTGGTGCACTTGCTAAACCAGGTGATTCAATACTTGCAATGTTAATGAAATTCGGCGCATCTTTCGCTTCCTCAATAATAAAATCCTTTGAAGTAGAAGATGGACGTAATCCTGCAAAACTACGAATTACTTTTGCATATGGAACATTCTTCATTGTCTTAGAAATATTTTTACGAACAATGTTCATTCCATCATCGGTCGTTCCTGTATCTGGTGTTCCTTCTGTATACGTGGAATTTGGTCCAATCAACGTATTTCCATATACGGTCGGAACAGCTAAGACCCCTTTTCCATTTGGACCAGGAACTGGGAAAATAATATGATTCACATAGTGCACATCATTATCTAATACAAAATATTCTCCTTTTCGTGGTGTAATATGAAAATTTGGTTCTGGACTGACCATACGATATATCTTCTCCGCACCAATACCTGCAGCATTTACAACAATCTTTGTATCGAAGTATTCTTCAATCGTATGAATACAATAATGATCTTTCTCATATTCGATGGATTGAACTTCGTGATTCAAATAGAACTTTACACCATTTTGAATGGCAACTTCTGCACATGCTATAGCAACTTCCCACGGATAAATAACCGCTGTTGTATAAAAATCCAATACTTTCGTGATTGAGTCCTGTAAATTTGGCTCTTCTGCGCGAGCTTCGTCCCCAGTCAACCAACGATAAGAAATACCTCTTCGGTCTGCTCGATCTGCAAGAACTGAAAGATGCGCTTCTTCTTGTTCTCCACATGCAACTACGTAAGCTCCTACGGTCTTGTATTTACAATGTAAGTCTTTGCATAGCTGTGGATAAAGTCTAGCTCCTTGTACATTCATAGACGCTTTCAGTGTCCCGTCTTCTGGATCATATCCCGTATGCACAATTGCAGAATTTGCCATTGTTGCGCCATCTGCTATATCATTTTCTTTTTCTAAAACAGCCACTTTTAAATTGTAACGAGACAAATCTTTCGCAAGCAAAGTGCCAGTTATACCAGCACCAATTACGATAACATCATACATAATGATTCCTCTTTTCAATTCAATTACTGATTTCATTATATACAGACTTTTTCCAAAGCTCTATCAAATGATTCATTTTTTGATTATACAAAGCAAATAGAATGTACGACCCTCTATGCCAAATAAAAAACCTTGGCATATTTTCTTCCAAGGTTCTGTCATATGATTTAATTTTTGCTTTTTCAGATATAAAATTCATCATCCCTGCTCATTCATTTCAGATGAATCTGGATCGACTGGTACTTCTGGAGATGGTTCGATTGGTTCTTGTGGAGAAGGCTCTTCTGGTGTTGGTGTGACTGGTTCAGATGATTCTCCATTCGCATTGCCTGGTTCTGGTAGAGCTTCTTGAGGCATTTCAAACACTGGCGGAACTGGTGTTTCTTCTGTTTGAGGAGAAAATTCAGGTAAAGGTTGCTTAGAAGGCTCTATTGGATGTAAGACACTCGAATCAAATTCTTTTCCATTTAAAGGATCCGTCTTATACAAATCTGTTACCGGTCCAATAACCACTGGAATTTGATTTAATGGCTGTGGACGTGTATCTTCATGAACATATGCATGCATACGAACATACTGAAAAAATTCCCCAACTCCTTTTGCGGATAAATGAAGCCCGTCGGAATCGATATCTTCTTCTTTGGCATATCCACTTTCATCGGCAAGGACACTGTACGAATCTAAATAATGCCAATTATTCGTATTGCACATTTCATAAATTGCCTTATTCCATGCTTGAATCTGCTCTATCGATAAATTTTTATAGATTGTTTTTTGAGACAAAGGTGGAATACTATTCACTATAATATCCACAGCAGGATATGCCTCTTGAATCTTTTGTAATTGTTCAGTATATGCTGCGATAAATTCTTTTTTTGCCTCTTCAGTATTGTCACCAGTTAGATTGTTAGTTCCCATTGTTACAATTATTCTTTTCGGCTGCAATATTTTCACAGCTTCCGGCATTGTAAATGTTCCTGTTGAAAACTGCATGCATTTCAAAGAATCCATAGCCTGTACGCCCATTCCAACAACCGCAATTGTATTTTCTTTGGAGGTATATGTCATGCCATCCTCATCTGTAAAATTCATAAAGCGAACAGTATTTGAATCACCTAAAAAAAGAGTCTCTGCTAGATACTCTTTTCCTACCTTATCGCTTTCTTTGAGCGCAACAGAATTCTCTTCTACTTCCTCTGTGGTTGGAGTATTCTCTTCATTTGGAAAATCTTTCGTTATTTTCCCTCTTAAGAAAAGAGTCACTCCCTGCACCCCTACCATAAAAATAGAGAAACATAAGATACCAATCAGAATCATAATCCACATACGTTGAAAAGAATCATATTGATTCGCAAATTTCTTAATTCTTCTTTTCTTCTTCCTGTTTTTCATATTCAAATATATTTTAACGCAATCTTAGATGATCTAATCTTTAAGATTATCCTCCAGTTTTACCATTTTTCTCATATATAGCTAAACTTTTAACTGCAGCTTCAATACTGCCACTCATGATACACTTCATCTTTTCAACAATATCTTCTGCTGTCTCCTTCATTCCTTTTCCAACCCATTCTAAAATGATACCCGAGAAAGAGAACTTATAAAAATCTGCTATAAAACTTTTACTTTCTTCACTGATACTATATCCGTGCGCTTCTTCTTCTACCACATTACGTATGAGTTCATATGCTCTATTGTGTAATAAATTTTCTAAATAAGATTGAGAACGACTATGATATGTCTTTAAAATAAAATCTTTCTGTTCAAACATCAGATTACACATATCCAACATTCCCTGTGCCCAACTATTGCATGTACGATGCTCCCCAATCGCATAGTTCGCTGAAGTAATATAAATCCACTCAATCAAATCATATATATCATGAAAGTGATAATAGAAAGTCTGACGATTTACGCCACACTCTTTTGTTAGGTCACTGATTGTTATTTTATCAAGAGGTTTTCTATCCAATACCTCTTTTAGGGCCTTTGCCAGCATCTCTTTTGTTTTATTTGACATTTTTCTCACCTTTTCTTTAATAATACTACAAAAAATGTTTGATTTTTATTAAAAATCATAGTATACTAATAAAGCATTAGCAAAAGATACCACACGCAGGAATACCCAAGTGGTTGAAGGGGCGGGCTTGGAAAGCTCGTAGATCGGTAACACGGTGCCAGGGTTCAAATCCCTGTTCCTGCGCCATTCAAAAAGAAGTCATACGACTTCTTTTTTTTGCTTTTTAGCGTATAATTTCTGATATGGAAAAAAAATTAAGAATACATCAAATCAAATGTCCACTTGGTGAAAAACCAACCTCTGAGACAATCGCAAAGAAGATTCATGCCTCCCCTTCTGACATTCTATCTTTTCAAATTGAAAGAGAATCTTTAGATGCTAGAAAAGAGGAGATTCACTATACATATACTGTTCTTGCTGAAGTCAAGAATGCACAAAGATACATAAAAAAGAAAGATGTTTCTGAAGGAATTACAAAAAATTATACCCTACCTCCATTCTGCAATGAAGAAACAGATCGACCAGTTGTTGTTGGCTTCGGGCCTGCTGGTATGTATGCTGGCCTTATTTTAGCAGAATGTGGTTACAGGCCAATTATTATTGAACGTGGAAAAAAAGTGGAAGAAAGATCGAAGGATGTTACTTCATTCTTTCAAACTGGCAAATTGAATGTACAGTCTAATGTACAATTTGGTGAAGGTGGTGCTGGTACTTTCTCTGACGGAAAGTTAACTACACGTATTAAAAACATTCGTATTCAAAAAGTTCTACAAGAATTTGTCGAAGCTGGTGCTGAACCAGAAATCACCTATCAGCATCGTCCACATATCGGAACAGATGTACTACGTACTGTAGTACATAATATCCGCGAAAAAATTCTTTCTTTAAATGGAGAAATTCGCTTTGAAACAACCCTTTTACAAATCCATACAGAAAATGGCGCACTAAAGTCCATCCACACAAATAAAGGGGATATTCCATGTACCAAACTAATCCTCTGTACTGGGCATAGCGCATCGGATACCTATGAAACTCTCTTCCAGCAAGGTCTTGTTATGATACAGAAAGATTTTGCAACAGGCGTTCGTGTTGAACATCCACAGGCATTAATCGATCGAAGTACCTATGGAGAACATTACGGAAATCCGAACCTTCCAACCGCTTCCTATCGTCTTTCACATACAGCCTCAAATGGTCGCGGTGTCTATTCTTTCTGTATGTGTCCAGGAGGTGTCGTTATCCCTGCTTCCTGTGAAGAGAACACATTAGCTGTGAATGGTATGTCCTATTCTACCCGTGATGGTAAGAACGCGAACAGTGCAATTTTAGTACAGATTCCTTCTTCAGACTTCGATCACGGTAGCCCATTAGATGGTTTTCAATTTCAAAAAGAATTAGAAAAGGCAGCTTTCCGTCCGAGCTATCAAGCACCAGCCCAGAATATTATCGATTTTGTTAACAACAAAAAATCAACAACACCTGTCTTACAGTCTTCTTATCCTAGAGGTATCATTATGGAGAATATGCATTCGCTATTCTCAGATGCCGTCAATGGTGCTCTTACTGAAGGCTTCTTAGCTTTCGACAAGAAAATCAACGGCTTTTTGTCTACCGGTATTATGGTCGGAATGGAATCGCGCTCTTCTTCGCCTATACGTATCCCGCGTAATGAAAATGGTGAAAGCTGTTCCATTAAAGGTATCTATCCTTGTGGAGAAGGCGCTGGTTATGCTGGTGGAATTGTTTCTTCTGCCGTCGATGGCATTACCCAAGCAGAACGTGTTATTACTTCTTTGCAACCAAAATAAATTATCTTACGATTGTGAGTTCTTTCTTAGCAGAGCTCACTTTTTCATAAATCATTTTATATCCATCTTCTGATGTATACCCAATTTCCTAGACATTAACTTGTCTTATTGTTAGCTATATCTTATTGAG
>CAUWDF010000041.1:0-15064 GCA_963557245.1 uncultured Bulleidia sp. | reverse complement strand
TTCATGGACTTTTATTTTTTATAAGTGTTGCACTTAAAATGATAATTCATCATAATAAAAAAGGGACTCGACCAACTTAAGTTGGATGAGTCCTGAACCCCAGATGCGATTTTGATTATTTCCTATGTCTACTTGACAAGGTACGTACCAGGTGACCAATGAAGAGGTTCATTTTTTGTTTTGAAAAAATAATATTTTTGTTGAATGGATTATATACTACATAAATAAAACGACAGATTTCAAAGTGAGTGAATCTGTCGTTTCATATGTTGTATCTTTTTCTGAGGTTAAGGGAAGCTACCACATATGATTTATTTATTGATAGTTATCTCTTTCTAATACTGTGATACTTTCTACATGTGGAGTATGTGGGAAGAGATCATAAGGAATAATTGTAACTGGATGGTACTGATGTTTTAAATCATTTAAGTTCTTTGCTAAAGTGGAAGGAGAACAAGAAATATAAATAATCTTACGAGGTTTTACTTTTAAGATGGCTTCAATCATTTTTCTGTCCATACCACTACGAGGCGGATCAACAAGTAATGTATCAATTTCGTGGCGACAAGCAGTTTTTAAGAGACCATCTGCAGCATCTGCGCATATAAAAGAACAGTTCTTAATTTCATTTGCTTCAGCATTTGCTGTGGCGTTCTTAACTGCGTCTGGAATCGATTCGATACCAATAATGTTTTTGGCCTTCTTGTGTGCAAGAAGGGACATAGCACCGACTCCACAATAGGCCTCGACTAAAGTGTCACAAGGATCAATTTTAGAGATTGCAGTACGATATAACTTTTCTGCCTGTTCTATATTTAATTGAAAGAAAGATTCTGGAGATAAATTTAATGTGATATCTCCTAAGGTAATAGGCATGGATGGTTTTCCTGCTAAAAGTACTGTGGAAGATCCAAAGATGTTAGGGGCTTTTGGATCCGTATTAATAGACTGAAAAAGACCAGTCATACCATCGATTCCCATAATACGTTCAATCGCTTCCTGAGGAATTTTTGTATGACCTGTAACTAATGTACACTGACTGATGCCTTTGATTGTTCGAATAACAATATAACGAAGGCCACGCTTCATCTTTGAATCATAGTCGCGAACATGTGTACTGTTCAGAATGCCAAGTACTTGTTTACGTATGCGTTCTAATTCGCGTGTTTGAATAATAGAATATTTAATGGGATGATAATGGTTCGTGCCAGGTACATACATACCAGTAGTTAGAGGTCCCTGGGATTCTTGTACGGGTAATTTGCACTGGGTGCGATATTCGATTGTGTTTTCAGAGCCGTTCATATTACGGATAAAGTGACTACGAATATGAGCATATTTATATAAAGATTCCGCTAATAAATTCTTTTTATATGTGAGCTGAGCATCATATTTCATAATCATCAGTGGACATCCTTCTTCAATATAGAAGGGATATGTTACATCGACGCGATTCGGAGATTTTTTTAAAATCTCTTTGAGTTTTGCTTTGGCATAGTTCTGTTTTTGATCAATAATTTCTACTTCTGCTGTTTCACCTGGGAGGACACCGTCACAAAAGACAGGTTTACGGTCGACATAGCCGATTCCTTCTCCATTAATGCCGATTTTTTTAAAAGTTATTTTCATATTTATTTACCATAACGCTGCTAGATTTGTATCTGATACAAACGTATCTAATGAGTATATCAGATAGAAGTCCGTATTTGCAGGGTCAGTTATCTCATTTGATACGCCATTTCTAAAATAACGTAAGTCAATGAGTTTAATTTCGGAATATTCCTGTGCAAGATACGGAATGAGTATGTGAGAATAGCTGTCTTTGACAATGACAGCTGTCTTACCAGATTTAGATGAAGTCTTAATGTCTTCAAATGCATGATTACCATCTAAGTAATATGTATATTTATCTTTCTTTTTTAGATTTTCATCAAAATAGAGGCTATTTGTTGTTGTGCCATCTTCTAAAGTAAGTGTTATCTCATTTGGGATATTTGGATCAATGCGATAAATTGGTTCACCATTGGTCCAAAAGGCTCCGGAACGGGAATACATTGTGCCTTTAAAATCGTCTGCGACTTTAGTATAGCTGAATTTTTTAGGGACGTTATGGAGGACATCTGTACATATTTTTTTGTACGCAACATAAGCACCTTTTTCATTCCAGTGATGGTCGGTTTTAAAATAATAGTCTCCATTGGATGTGATGGAATCGGTGATATCTAAGAAATTCTGGTCAGGAAATTTCTTGCCGATTTCCTTTATAAATTGTTTTTCATCCAGGTTGTAGGCACCCGTCGGTAAAGTATCTTTCGCACCGTAAGCAGCTCCTGGAACAAGCAATATATTTGCGGTTAGGTTATTTTCTTTTGCGAATTCGTTTACGTACTGGATATTGTTTTTTACTGTTTTTTCATCATAGTTCGAAAATTTCTGAATTAAGCGATCATTCTTCGCAAAATAGACATCATTATTTTCAATTGTACCTGTTGCTTTTCTTAGAATTGCTTTCGATTCGATCCATGTATCACGTGCAAAGAAGTGGTCTGCAAACCATTTTTCAAATTGGTCATCGAAGTTACCTCCAAATATATTGTGGATAGTAAGAGCAGGGAATGGAGCAAGCGCACGATTCTCATTCTCAGAGAAATCTTTCTTCTTTGAGAAAAGATTTGCAAAAGTAAAGGAGTAAACTAGACCGATAAAGATACACATTGTAATAAGTTTTATAATGATTTTTTTTTCTTTTTTATGCATAATAGCTTCTCCTTAGAAACGGAAGTATAAGAATGGATTATATGTTCCATCTACGATAAAGGCTGTACAGATTAAAAAGGAAACTACTGTTAGTACAGGGATCATCCAAAAGAAGCGAGATTCACGAATTGTATGCATCAGATTCTTTCCAAATGGTGTACAAGCAATGACGCATACAGTTAGTAGAACGAAGTGATCTCGGAGGAAGAAGAGCGTTGCAGAATTGATAAAAGAAGCGGCCCCACCAAACATCATACCAATATAATGGAATGCTTGTGTGATATCTGTATTTGCAAATAATGCCCAAGCAATCATAACAACGATCATCGTGTAAACATGACATACCCAATTAGGTGCTTTTTCTAACTTTTTAAGAAGGAATGTTTTCTCTATAATCAGTACAATACCATAGAGCAATCCCCACAATATAAAGTTCCAAGCGGCTCCATGCCATAACCCAGTCAAAAGCCAAACAATTAAAATATTGATGATTTGACGTTTTAATCCATGACGATTACCCCCTAAGGGAATATATACATAATCACGGAACCAATAAGATAAGGACATATGCCATCTTCTCCAAAATTCAGTAATCGATTTTGAAATATAAGGATAATTGAAATTTTCTAGAAAATCAAAGCCTAGCATTTTACCAAGACCAATGGCCATATCTGAATAGCCAGAAAAATCAAAATAAATCTGGAATGTAAAGCAGGCGATACCAATCCAAGCTGTAACGACAGAAGTTTCTGATGGATTTAGGGCATTGACAGCTTCCCATACTTGCCCAGCGCTATTAGCTAAAAGAACTTTCTTAGAAAGACCGGTCATAAAGCGGGTGATTCCATTTGTAAATTTATCGAGCGTTTCCGTTCTTTTTTTCAACTGCGCAGCGACATCACGATAACGAACAATAGGACCAGCAATTAATTGCGGAAACATTGTGACATACGCGCCGAAGTTGACCGGACTTTTCTGAACTTCCGTATCCCCACGATACAAATCAATCGGATAGCTCATAGCTTGAAAGGTATAGAAGCTGATACCGATTGGTAAAGATAGATTTAAGACAGGCATAAAACTTAAACCAATTGCATTCAAGTTTGTAGCGATAAAGTCCCAATATTTAAAGAATCCTAAAAGAGATAAGTTTAGAATGATACATAGAACAAGATTTCTTTTGGATCGTTTTCGATCTCTTTTTTTATAGTATTCAATACGAATGCCAAAAATCCAGTTCATTAAGATGGAAAGTATCATTAACAGAATATAAACAGGTTCACCCCATCCGTAAAAAAACAGAGAAACAAGGAACAGTACTAAGTTTCTCCATCTTAGTGGGGTGATATAGTACACTGCTAGGACAATTGGCAGGTATGCAAATAAGAATGTAAGACTACTAAAAACCATATTTTTCTCCGGAATTATATAACCTTATTTATTATATCAGCTATGAAGTTGAAAACGATTAAGAATACCTTAATGAAAATAGTTTCAATTCAGTGCGGATTTTTCATCTTGATAAATATAAAAAATCGTAAAACTGTACGAAAAAACATAGAAAGAATAGAAAAAATGTTAAGAACATACTAATATAATGTAAGGAATAGGTATTGTTTGATACCTAATATAGGAGGAAAGAATGAAAAAACTAGTTACAACAGTATTAGCTGGTGTAATGGCCACAAGCCTTGTCGCTTGTTCTACACCAAGCAATTCCGGATCTGCTTCTCAGGAAGAGGATTCTACATCTTCTTCTGACATGAAGGTTGCTATGATCACTGACTATGGTGATATCACTGACCAGTCTTTCAACCAGACTACATATGAAACTTGCACAAAGTGGGCTAAGGAAAACAACGTTGACTTCACATATTACAAGCCAGCTGACAATTCTACAGCTGACCGTGAAGCTTCTATCGATCAGGCTATCGAAGAAGGATACAACGTTATCGTTACTCCAGGTTACGCATTTGCGGAAGCTCTTGTACACTCTGCACCTAACTATGAAGATGTAAAGTTTGTTGCTCTTGATGTATCTCAGGATGACTTAAATACTGCTGCTGGTAAGAAACCAGAAGATAAGAATTTTAAAGATTGGTCTAGTGAAAACGTATTCTGTGCTATTTACCAGGAAGAATTAGCTGGTTATATGGCAGGTGTTGCTGCTGTTAAACTTGGCTACAAGAAGCTCGGCTTCCTTGGTGGTATGGCTATTCCAGCTGTTCAGCGTTATGGTCTTGGTTTCGTACAGGGTGTTGAAGCTGCTGCTACTGAATTAGGTCTTACAGATGTTGAAATCAATTATGCTTATGGTAACCAGTTCAATGGTGATGCAGATATCACAGGTCGTATGGACACATGGTATTCTGCAGGTACAGAAGTAGTATTCTCATGTGGTGGTTCTATCTACACATCTGCTGCTGAAGCTGCGGCAAAGGTTAATGCCAAGATTATCGGTGTTGACGTTGATCAGGCTCCAATTGTTGACAAAGATTATGCTGAAGGTATGACAGTTACATCCGCTATGAAGGGCTTAGCACCAACAGTTGTTACTTTATTAGATGCTATTCGTGATGGTAAGTGGGATGAATACAAAGGAAAGGTTATGAACCTTGGACTTGTTTCTGGTGATGACCTCTCTAAGAACTATGTACAGCTTTCTGATTCTACACAGTGGGCTGATGGCTTTACAGAAGATGACTATAAGAAGCTCGTTGCTGATATGTATGATGGAACAGTCAAGGTTAACCCAGATACAACAGTTGATCTCTCTAAGTATGAGGGCAATGTAAAGGTTAACTTCGAAGGTAACATTAAGTAATTCTTTATGAAATGTAAGGAAGAGGATGCTTTTTTCAGGCATTCTCTTCCTTTTTATGTGCTTGAAAGGTAAAATAGTAACAGAAGCATGGCAATTTTATTGCTGCCGTTTCAAAAGATACAATTAAAAAATAGAGGAAGGAGTCATAGACAATGGAAAATCAGGTGCCATATGCTATTGAAATGCTTCATATTACGAAGCGTTTCCCTGGAATTGTCGCAAATGATGATATTACTCTTCAGCTGAAAAAAGGGGAAATTCATGCTCTATTAGGTGAAAATGGAGCCGGAAAGTCAACTCTTATGTCTGTTCTTTTCGGTCTTTATCAGGCAGAAGAAGGTATTATCAAAAAAGATGGAAAGGAAGTTTCTATCAAAGATCCGAATGATGCGAATGCTTTAGGAATCGGAATGGTTCATCAGCATTTTAAGCTTGTTCAATGTTTTACTGTTTTAGAGAATATTATATTAGGTGTAGAAGATACAAAGCATGGTATCTTACAGAAAGAAGAAGCGCGTAAGAAGGTTCTTGCTCTATCAGAAAAATATGGTTTAAAAGTTGATCTTGATGCAAAGATTGAAGATATTACTGTTGGTATGCAGCAGAGAACAGAAATTCTTAAGATGTTATATCGTGATAACGAAATTCTTATTTTCGATGAACCAACTGCTGTATTGACGCCTCAGGAAATTGAAGAATTGATGCAGATTATGAAGAATCTTGTTAAAGAAGGTAAGAGTATCTTGTTCATTTCTCATAAGTTAAATGAAATTATGGAAGTAGCGGATCGTATTTCTGTTCTGAGACGTGGTAAATATATTGGTACAGTTAATGTAGTAGATACAAATGAAAAAGAACTTTCTAGAATGATGGTAGGACATGATGTACAGCTTGTTGTTCAAAAGAAAGTAGCTGATCCAAAAGAAACAGTTCTTCATGTTGAGAATATGACAGTAGCTTCTAAGTTACATCATAATAATGCTGTTCGTAATGTTTCTTTTGATGTTCATGCAGGAGAAATCGTATGTATCGCCGGTATTGATGGTAATGGGCAAACGGAGTTGGTTTATGGTCTTACCGGACTCGAACCAGTCAAAAGTGGCAAGATTACAATTGTCGGCAAAGATATCACACATGAGTCCATTCGTAAACGCTCAGCTTTGCTTTCTCATATTCCAGAAGATCGCCAGAAACATGGACTTGTTTTAGATTATCCGCTGGACTATAACATGGTTTTAGAAAGATATTGGCAACCAGAATTTACAAATAAGTTTGGCTTTCTAAAGAAGAAGAGTATTCGTGATTATGCAAATCGCCTGATTCAACAATATGATGTACGTAGTGGACAAGGAGCTGCAACGATTACACGTTCTATGTCTGGTGGTAATCAACAGAAAGCGATTGTTGCACGCGAAGTGGATAAAGATCATAAGTTATTGATTGCTGTTCAGCCTACACGTGGTCTTGACGTAGGTGCAATTGAATATATTCATTCTCAACTCGTTGCATCACGTGATGCAGGTGATGCTATTCTTCTTGTATCACTTGAATTAGATGAAGTTATGAATGTTGCAGATCGTATTCTAGTTATGTATGAAGGGGAAATTGTTGGTGAGCTTGATCCTAAGAAGACAACAACAGAAGAACTTGGTCTATATATGGCTGGTGCGAAACGTAATACAGTGAAGGAGGTTGCATAATGAAAAAGACAAGCTTTTGGAAGAAGCCAGTTGTACAGACATTGTTAACATCCCTTCTTTGTATTGTGATTGGTCTTTTAATTGGTTATATTGCACTTCTGATTATCGCTCCAGAAGGTGCTACAGAAGCAATTACAACAATTATTCTTAATTTTATGAGTCGTGGCACAAAAGTAGCTCGTCTTAAAACGTTAGGAAATACATTGATTAAGACTGCACCATTAATGATGTGTGCTCTATCGGTATGTTTCTGCTATAAGGTAGGACTTTTCAATATCGGTGTTGCTGGTCAGTATGTTGCTGGTGCAGGTATGTCTCTTGCATGTGCATTGATTCTTCAGCTTCCTTGGTATGTATGTATTCTTGCAGCTGCTTTAGGAGGTGCTGTTCTTGGGGCTATCTCAGGTGCATTAAAAGCCTATCGTAATGTTAATGAAGTTATTTCTGGTATTATGCTGAACTGGATTACATTATATTTGGTCAATATGGTACTTTCGAATCCAGTTGCGAAAGAGTCCACCTCCCCTTATACAGTTAATATACAGGCGGTTAACGAAAATGGTCTGATTCCGTCTGCTGGATTAGGTGCTCTGTTTGCAAATAATCGTAATGTTACAATTGCTATTCCGATTGCGATTATCATCGCTATTATTATTTGGGTTGTCTTAGATAAGACAAAATTTGGATATGAGCTAAAGGCGACTGGTTTTAATAAAGATTCTGCAAAATATGCAGGTATGAAAGAAAAGAAGAACATTATTGTTACATTAGCTATTGGTGGTGCTTTAGCAGGTCTCGGTGCTGCATTTATGTATCTAACAGGTTATATGAAGTGGGAAACAACTCAGGCTTCTATTCCATCTATGGGATTCAATGGTATTGCGGCTACATTCCTTGGTGGTTTACATCCAATTGGAACAATTTTTTCCTCTTTCTTTATTCAGAATATTACAGATGGTGGATCTCTTATCGACCGTATGTTATATCCTTCTCAGATTTCTGATCTTATTTCTGGTATTATCATTTATCTGTGCGGATTTGTATTATTCTTTAAGTATTTACTTTTAAAGTCAAAAGCAAAGCAGGCACAGGATGATAATGCAAATGCCGAAGTGAAGGGGGGCGATGACAAATGATGCTATTATTGCAATATACAATCATATTCGCATCAGTTCTTTCAATGGTAGCTTTAGGTGGCTGCTTCTCTGAACATTCTGGTGTTATTAACTTAGGTCTGGAAGGTATCATGGTCATGGGTGCTCTTGGTGGTGCTTTAGCAATGAACATGTTACCGATTGGGACACCGACAATTGTTATGATTCTGACAGTATGTCTTGTATCCATTGCTTTCGGGATGATCTATTCCATCTTATTAGGTGTCGCATGTATTAACTTTAAAGCAGACCAAACATTAGTTGGAACAGCAATGAATATGCTTGCAACTGCTGTTGCTGCGGTTATTGCGAGAGGTTATAACTCCTCCATTAATTCTGCGGATGTTTCTACAATCTTAAAGTATATGGGACCTAAAAAAGCATTCCTTGTGGATATAAATGGCTTTGAATTTAACTGGTTGATGCTTGTTGCATTAGCTGCAATTATCATTTCATATATTCTTTTATATAAGACAAAGTTTGGTCTTCGCTTAAGAGCATGTGGTGAAAATCCACAGTCAGCGGACTCAGTAGGTATTAATGTTTATCGCATGCGTTGGGCAGGCGTTCTGATTTCTGGTATTCTTGGTGGCTTAGGCGGTATTACTTATATTACTGCTGGTGTATCTGAATGGAAGTTTGAAATTGGTGTTGCTGGATTTGGATTCTTAGCATTAGCTGTTATGATCTTTGGTCAGTGGAAACCACATCGTATTGCGCTTGCAGCTATTCTTTTCGGTTTCTTCCGTGCTCTTTCGAATGTCTATACGGGTATCGATTTCCTTGCAGCCTTGAATATTCCAAGCATGGTATACAATATGATGCCTTATATTATTTCTCTTGTGGTACTGTCGTTCACATCAAAGAACTCAGCCGCGCCAAAAGCAGAAGGTATTCCTTACGATAAGGGAACTAGATAAATATTTTAAACAGATTAGACAGACTTGTAATAAGTCTGTCTTTTTATGTAAAAGATTATCTTTGATAAAGAGTTTAGGTATACTACTGGAATTGATTTCATGTAGTTTTTCCTTTAGAATTAATAAATCGTAGGAAAGAGGTACATTATGAAACAGGAAAGAGTATTTCCGCGAGTTACCGTAACGAAAAAACAAGAACGTAATATTAAAAATGGCCATCCTTGGATTTATGCTGATGAAATCGTGGAGCATCCTGATTCGATTAAAAATGGAGCTTTTACAGATGTGTTTGGAAGCCGTGGGAATTATTTGGGTACTGGTTTTTGGAGTGAATATTCTAAAATTCGGATTCGTTTATTAGGCAATAATATTAATGAAAAATATGAAGATTCCTTTTTTGAGAGAAAGGTAAAATATGCAATTCAATATCGTAAGGACGTTATGCGTGAAGATTTTGATGCATGTCGATTAATTCATGGAGAAGCAGATGGTCTTCCAGGTCTTACAGTCGATCGTTATCATAATTTTCTAGTTAGTGAAGTCGAGTCGTATGGGACAGAATTACATAAAGAGGTTATCTATAAAGCGTTAATCAATCAGCTCGCAGAGATGGGAGAAGAAATTGATGGTCTTTATGAGCGTAATGAGGGGGAGTTACGTAAAAAGGAAGGTCTACAGCAGTATAAAGGTTGGTATGGAGAAAAACACCCAGATACTACTATTACAGAAATTGTAGAAAATGGCATTTTTTATGAAGTGGATGTAGAGAATGGGCAGAAGACAGGTTTCTTTTTAGATCAGAAATACAATCGTAAAGCTGCAGCACGTCTTGCACCAGGGAAGAGAGTCTTAGATTGCTGTACACATACGGGTTCTTTTGCTTTAAATGCAGCGAAAGCGGGAGCAAAGAGTGTCACGGCTGTAGATATTTCAGAATCTGCTTTAGATATGGCTAGAGAAAATGCAGAGCGCAATCATCTGGAAATGAGTTTCCGTCAAGGCGATGTATTTGAAACTTTAAAAGATCTTCGTCAGGAACATGCGCATTTTGATTATATTATTTTAGATCCACCTGCATTTACAAAATCACGTAAGACATTCCGTAATGCAAGAAGTGGCTATCAGGAAGTCAATACAGACGCAATGCGTCTGCTTCCACGGGGTGGATATCTTGCAACAGCATCTTGTTCTCATTTTATGCCAAAGGAAGAATTTGTTCGTATGTTGGCGGATGCTGCAAAAGAAGCTGGAGTTTCCATTCGTATTATTGAACAACGAGGAGCTGCTCCAGATCATCCAGTTCTTCCAACGGTGCCGGAAACAGAATATTTGAAATTTTTCTTAGTTCAGATTATATAGCATTTTAACAGCTCTTTTCTCTATTGGGATGGAGCTGTTTTATTTCGGAAATTAGTAATTCTAACATAAAACTGGTAAAATAAAAGAAAGGCAGGTGATAAATGTGTTCAAAGTAAATGATATTGTAGTTTTTAGAAGAGACGTTTGCCGTATTATCGGTAAGCAAAGAAGTGATTTTACGGGTGAGATGTGCTATATTTTGGTTCCTTACAATATGTCGGATGGTTCAACAAAAATGCAGGTTCCTGTATCTAATAAAGCTGGCCATTTGCGTAAGCTTGTCACAAAAGAAGAAATTCAGGAATTGATTGCGAATACACCGAATATCGAAACACTCGCAAATAAACCTGCGAATATGAAGAGTCAGTATGCGAATCTTCTTAAGAGTGATAAATTATCAGATCTGATATGCATTATTAAGACTTCTTACAATAGAAATAAGACAAGAATGGAGCAACATAAGAAGATTGCTTCGATTGATGATGAATATCTACAGAAGGCTGAGAACTATCTTTTTAATGAGTTATCTGTAGCATTAGGTATGAGCTATGAGGATGCCAAGCGTTATTTTAATGAAGAAGTAGAAAAGGCCGCAAGAGGATAATACAATGGCACAAAAAAACGATACGATCTTACAGGGTTTGAGTGGTACTTGCCAGAAGATGGTAGTTTTTGGAGACGTTTAAAAGATTTAGCGTCTTCTTTTTCTTTGTTAGGCTTTACTTCTATTTGGTTACCACCAGCTTATAAAGGGCAAGCTGGTATTCATGATGTTGGTTATGGCGTATATGATCTTTATGATTTAGGTGAGTTTGATCAGAAAGGAACGATATGCACGAAGTATGGTACGAAGCTGGAGTATATAGATGCAGTCAAAACTTTGAAAGCACAAAATTTACATTTCCTGGAAGAAATGGGAAGTATTCTGATTTTATTTGGAATCATACATGTTTTGATGGGACCGATTGGGATGAAGACGATTACAAGTCCGCAGTTTATCGCATTCGTGGACATCATTGGGATACACAGGTAGATAATGAATTAGGAAATTATGATTATTTAATGGGCTGTGATACAGATGTCGATAATCCCAAAGTAAGAGAAGAGTTAATGAAATGGGGAAGATGGTATTTTGATATGGGCCATCCAGATGGAGTGAGAATGGATGCTTTAAAACATATCGATTGCTCCTTCATTGCTTGGTGGTTAGAACAATTACGTGAATATCGTCAAGATAATTTCTTTGCAGTGGGTGAGTATTGGAATAGTAGTGTTGATAAGTTATTGCGCTATTTAGATATTAATCGCAATGCGATGTCCTTGTTTGATGTTCCATTACATTATCGATTGTTCCATGCTTCAAATTCACAAGGAAACTTTGATATGGGGCTATCTTCCAAGATACACTTGTCCAAGCGCGTGGAAGTCAGGCAGTTACTTTTGTTGATAATCATGATACGCAACCTGGACAGGCACTCTATTCTTTTGTGCAATCATGGTTTAAGCAATTGGCATATGCATTGATTTTGATGATTGATGCAGGAATTCCATGTGTCTTTTTTGGAGATCTGTTAGGAATTCCGCATGATAATATCCAACCTGTAGATGGATTAAAAGAAATGGTTCTTATTCGTCACGTTGTGCATATGGAAAACAATGTAATTATTTTGATCATCGCCATGTAATTGGATTGACAAGATGTGGAAATTCAGAACATCCAAATGCAGTTGCTGTTGTGATGAGTGATCAAGAAGGCGGACAGAAGTTTATGTACGTTGGCCAAGAACATGCAGGAGAAACATTTGTAGATGTTTTAGGCCATTGTGGAGAAAAAATCATAATTCAAGAGGATGGGAATGCTAATTTTCGTTGTGAAGGAGGAAGTGTATCAATCTGGTTACGTGAAGATGTTGCGGTTGTGATTCAACAGGATGCTGCTTCCATAGTCTTTGAATAAAGTTTCGAATTTTGGAAACAATATGGCTTGTTACTGGTTTAAAAGTAAATGATGGTATTATAGAAACTGTTCGTAGAAACGAGGTTGAATATGATTAAGACTATCAAAGCATTAGCAGCAGATATCGATATGACTCTGACTGCGAAAGGGGCAGCCCTCCCAGAGGCGACAGTGGAAGCTTTCCGTATCTTGCATCGGAATGGAGTGAAGCTCGGGCTTGCGACAGGTAGAGAAATCAGTGAGACATTAAAACAAAATGGGACAAACTGGGGACTGGGTTTTGAATTTGATTTCATTGTTGGTATGAATGGTGGAATGGTCTTCGATCGTGAAACAGGTAGAGCCTGGGAAACAGCTCATTTATCCACAGATGAGATGAGAACGATACTGACCTTTATGAAACCTTTGATTGATAAATATACAATTGCTGTTAGTGCAGAGGGTGGGAATTGGAATGCAATGAATATTAATGCAGATCTGATTGCTTCAGCAAGGCGTCATGGTATTAATTATGTTGATCATACAAATGATGTTGAAGGATTCTGTAACAAACCAGCTTTTAAATTGATGTTCCGTACGGAAGAAGATACAGCGGATGAGATTCGTAAAACTTTCTTAGATCAGTTTGGTGATATATATCAGATGTTCGAGACCTATCCCGGATCGGTAGAAATCATGCGTAAAGGAATCGATAAAGGATCAGGTCTAAAGATGTATGCAGATTGGAATCAGCTTCCTATGGAAAATATTATTACATTTGGAGATAATGAAAATGATATGTCACTTCTGGAAGCCAGCGGATGGGGTGTTTGTCTTAAAAATGGAAATGATAAAGCAAAATCTGTAGCAGATGATATTACAGAATATGAATGTATGGATGGCGGAGTAGGACACTATCTCTTAGATCATTATATTCTACCGAATGATTTAAAATAATAGCTCGTAAGGAGCTATTTTTATTGGAATATTCAAAAAAAAATTTTCATAAAAAGCCTTGTCAAAAATTGAATGTTGGTTTATAATTATGACTCACATGGCGAGTTGGTGAAGTGGCTTAACACACCGCCCTTTCACGGCGGCATTCACGGGTTCGAATCCCGTACTCGTCACTTTTTTTTGCTTTTTGGAGGGGTGATGAAATTATTACAAGAATATAGAGGACTTCGAAAAGATAATTATATTTTATTTATAGGACGTTTAATGACATCTATGGGATCTATGGTCATGCCAATGATGACTTTGATTTTATCGCAGAAGTTAGGACTTTCTGCGGAGACCATTGCCGTTCTTTTATTTATATATAGTCTTTTGGGAATACCATTAAATATTATCGGTGGGAAAATGGCGGATCACTTTTCAAAAAAGATGGTTATTGTGTATTGTGATTTAGTATCCATTTTGGGATCTTTTATCTGTACTATATTGCCGCTTTCTTTCTTTTCTGTTATGTTGTTCGGATTTGCAGCTTTGATGCAATCGATGGAGATGGCAAGCTACAGTGCTCTTGTGGCGGAGATAACACCTGCAAAAGATAGAGAAAGAGCTTATTCACTGAATTATTTGGGTATGAATTTAGGACTCGTTCTAGCACCTACGATTTCTGGTCTGCTATTCAAAAGTTATATGTGGTTAATGTTCTTGATTAATGGAATTGCGATTGCAAGTTCTACGGTTTTGATCTATTTTTTCTTGGGTGATACAAAAGTAGATACACAAGAGAACTGTTATGAGAATGTTCATGAAGAAGGTGGAGCGATGGCCGTATTAAAGAATAATGCACCGATTGTTCTATTTATAGTTTTTGCGGCTCTTTATGCAGCTGTTTACAATCAGTATGGTTATTTAATGCCTTTAGAATTAGGAAGAGTATTTGGAGAGAATGGGGCTGTTATATTTGGTACCGTTTCTTCTGTTAATTGTATTGTTGTTGTACTATTTACACCGTTTATTACTCGTACATTTCGATATTTGACAGAAATCCAGAAGATGTTTGTTGGAATTTCGCTCATTACGATTTCTTATGTTTTATTTTGTCTCTTCTTGAATCAGTTTTATATTCATTATGTTGTTATGCTTATCTTTACTTGGGGAGAAATTTTCAATACAATCAGTACAGATCCATATATGACAAAACGTATTCCGGCTTCGCATAGAGGTAGAGTGATATCCATTAATATGCTGATTTCAAATTTATTCTTTGGATTATCTCAAGTTATTGTAGGTTTTATATACAAGAATGCAGGTTCTTTAGTGACATGGACAATGGTTATATTAACAGGTCTTCTTGCAGGATTATTGTGTATCGTTCTTTATCAGAAAGATAAAAAAACATATCCCGAATTATATAGATGAATTATCATTTTAAGTGCAACACTTATAAAAAATAAAAGTCC
>CAUWDF010000040.1:0-15163 GCA_963557245.1 uncultured Bulleidia sp. | reverse complement strand
AAACGAAATTATAAACTCACATTAGATGTTGCACTTAATTTGACAAATTACTTGTCTAAAAAATCTTGGTCATTTTTAACTAGATTTTAATGAATATTCGGTACAATAGATTTTATTGAGAATGTAGGAGGTACATACTATGATCGATCGTATGACATTAGCAGAACTCCGAAGAATTATTAATGATAATGAAGCGGCTGAACTGCATGATTATATAACGGAAGTTAACCCATATGACATTGCGCAAGTTTCAGAAGAATTAGATGATAGAGAATTGTGGAAACTTTGTTATCTTTTAGAGGACGAAGATCTTGCGATGGTCTTGGAACAAGCTGGTCCAGAACATTCGATTCGTATGGCACAGTCTATTACGAATGATGAATTGATTGATGTATTTGGTTATATGCAGAAGGATGATATTGCAGACTTGATTGGCAATCTTCCTGTTGCACAACGAAAAGCGTTAATGAATCAGATGTTAGAAGGGGATCGTAGGATTATTACGACACTTTTGAAATATCCGGAAGATAGTGCTGGGGGTATTATGACGACTGCCTATATTGCCTTGAATGAAGATCTTACGGTGGCACAGGGTATGGCTAAGATTCGTCAGATTGCTGATCGAACCGAAGTGATTGAAACAATTTATATTGTGAATCATTCTTTGGAGCTTGTTGGTACGGCAAACCTTCGTTCTTTTTTGACTTCTGATCGTGCTCTGCCGATTCGCGATATAATGAAAGAAAATCCTATTTATGTGCATCCGGAAGATGATCAGGCATATGCTGCAAAGCTTGTAAGTCGTTATGACTTAAATGCGTTACCAGTTGTGAATAATCGTGGGTCAATATTAGGTATTATTACTGTCGATGATATTATCGATGTCATTATTGAAGAATATAACGATGATATTTTGGAACTTGGTGGTGTATCTTCGGAAGAAAATTTGAATACAACTTTAACCAAGTCTATTCGTTTGCGTCTTCCTTGGCTTCTTGTGAATCTAGCAACGGCTTTTTTGGCTTCTTTAACCGTTAAGGCGTTTGAAGGTACTATTGCTCAAGTTGTTGCACTTTCTGCAACGATGACGATTGTTACAGGTATGGGAGGAAATGCTGCATCACAGACCCAGTCGATTCTCGTTCGACAGTTGTCTCAGGATGATATATCCTTAAAAAAATATTCAAAAGCATTCTGGAAAGAAATATTTTTAGGTTTGATTAATGGTGCGATTAATGGTCTTGTAACAGGTGTGATTGTTTCGCTTGTCTATAAGAATATGTTCCTTGGAGTGATTATTTTTATTGCTATGATTGGTAATCTGATTGTAGCTGGTGTATTTGGATTCCTTGTTCCAGTTGTGTTAAAACGATTGGGAGTTGATCCGGCGGTATCCTCCTCCATCTTTGTTACGACAGCGACAGATGTTCTAGGTTTCTTTATCTTTTTGGGACTTGCACAGTTGTTCTTACCTGTTCTTGTATAAAAAAACACCTTTTGAAAGGTGTTAGAGTGCTAATATATTTCGAATTGTTTCGCAATCATACATATAAAATTTGATTTGTTCAGAATCTGTGATTGTTTCGTCTTTGCAGTCGAAATATTTACAGATTTTTTTCATTTCTTCTTCGTAATGTGGGTTTACTTCAATTTTTTGATTATGAGCTCGACAATCAAAATAGAGGAAAATTAATGTCCACATGACCTCTTCACAACTATCCTCAATCCAAAAGTCAGAAGAAGAGAAGGGTGGAACATATTGATGAAGCAATTTTTCGATAATCTTTAGTCCATCATTTGAAGATTTCCAAATGTCGGTGTAGATATAATCGAAGTTCTGTAAGAAATCTTTGTTGAAATAATCAAATGCATCTCCATGGATGATATGGAGTGGAATATCCTGAGGGAATTGTGGATAAAGAAAACGATCGAACATAGCGATAACTTCAGCGGAGTTCTCAACACATGTGATTTCTTTTACCTCTGGATTATGCATTGCCATAAAGATGAAATAGCCAATTCCTAGTCCGAATGTAACAACTTTTCCGCGTGCTTTTGAGGCTGGAATATCATTTGTAGCAGCTTCACTTGGAGCATCGACCATCCAATCTTCTTCATCTTGGCAGAGGTAGATGGCGTCAAAATTACGATCCATAGCTCGTAATTTCATCCAATCGTTCAATTCACGATTCGGATCTTTTTGTACAGAATCGGAATTGAAGAGTTCGCGACCAGCTGTTCGTATAGTTTCGAAAGAAAAATGTGCGTCTTTAATCAGATCGAGACGTACGGTGGAATGGTAAGGGCTTTCTTCCCATTTGTCTGCAGAAAGAAAAAGAGAGGGCCATTCTTTTGGGTCTCCATTAAATTCTGCGAATCCAGCTTCTTTCATTTCTTTTTGCGTTTTCTTTTCTTGTGCTTTAGTAATATGCATTCCAACAAATTCGTTTTTTGTATCTGTCTGAATGTTTCGATAGCATCTTTTGAAGAATGCTTCTGTATTTTCGTTTAACTGTATGTTCATATATGCATTGTATCATAAGTATTTTGCTATAATAGAAAAATAGAGGAGAAAAAAGATGAGGGTTCTTATATCAAATGATGATGGGATTGATGCGGGTGGAATCCGAGCGTTGATTGACGCTTTAAAAGAGGATTATGATCTTTATGTTTGTGCACCAATGCATGAGAGGAGTGGCTCGAGTCATTGTGTCACCTATTATGTAAAGGATAATCAAGCAGAAAGACGTACCATTGATGGCGTGAAAGAGGCATGGGCTGTTGAGGGTACTCCGGCGGATTGTGTTTACTATGGCATTTATGCAATGGGAGATGCTCATCCTGATCTGGTTGTGACCGGTATCAACCACGGTGAGAACCTTTCCATGGACATTCTTTATTCTGGGACACTAGGAGCGGCATCGGAGGCACAGATTGCTGGGATTCCGGCGATTGCATTTTCGTATTGCTCCTATACAGATCAGAATTACGAGACTGCTGCTAAAATTGCAAAAGATGTTGTGAATCATTTTAGGTGTATGGAACAGAAAGATATGACACTTTCTGTCAATATTCCACCAATTCCGTATGAAAAGATAAAAGGATATAAAGTGACAGTTCCGCAATCTGGTAGAAATTATCAGAAAAAGATTGTAAAACAGAATGAAGATGGAAATTCATTCGTATTACATACTCTTTCAACAAAACCTTTCAATGATGGAGAAGGGGAAGAAAATGGAGATGTTAGAGCGATTGAAGCGGGTTATGTATCTCTAACACCATTGGCAAATTTTGGGGTTAGAGAAGATTGTTTTAATGAACTCTCCTCTTTTGAGAAGATTGGGGGATTTAAATGATATTAGCACTAATACTATTTGCTGTAATGTATGTCTTTCTCTTGGCTTTGCCAGAGAAAAGGTCGATTACAGCTCTTGTAGCGGCAGCGCTGTTTGTACTTTTGGGAATTCTTCCGGTAGGAAAAGTTTTTGGCGCAATTAACTGGAATGTCATTATGATGCTTGCGGGTACGATGGTAGTCGTACAGCTATTTATTGATAGTCATATGCCGATGCGTATGGCAGAGTTGTTATTAAAGATCGTTCCGAACGTTAAATGGGCTATTGTTGCTCTGGCAGTATTTTCTGGGGTTATTTCGGCTTTTGTTGATAATGTTGCGACTGTATTAATGGTAGCGCCAATTGGTATGGCTGTTTCGAAAAAGATAGGAGTTAATCCAATTCCGGTTATCATTTCGATTGCGGTATCTTCAAATCTACAGGGGGCAGCAACATTGGTAGGTGATACGACAAGTATTCTTCTTGGTGGCTATGCGAATATGAGCTTCAATGATTTTTTTTGGATGCTCGGAAAGCCAGGAATCGCATTTGCGGTTGAATTAGGCGCATTAGCTACAATTCCAGTTCTTCTGTATTTGTTCCGTAGAGACAAAGAGCCAATTGATGCAAAAGTAGAAACAAAAGTAACAAATTATGTGCCTTCGTTTTTGATGTTAGGCGTTGTTGTTGCACTAATTGTTGCTTCACAGTTTGAAAATAAGCCGGAAATGACAAATGGATTGATCTGTTTGGTATTTGCGTTGATTGGTTGTCTCTATGAAGCATGCTTTATGAAAGATCAGACGGTGTGGACCAGAGCGTGGAAATCTATTGATTTCCATACACTATTCTTGCTGATTGGATTATTTACAGTTATTGGAGGAATTACGGAAGCAGGAGTTATTGATGCAATTGCAGACTGGTTTGTAAAGATTGGCGGAAATTCCTTATTTATGATGTATACATTAATTGTTGCTGCATCTGTTGTTATTTCTGCGTTTGTAGATAATATTCCATATGTAGCAACAATGCTTCCAGTTGTGCAAGGAATTGCTAGTGCAATGGGCGTTGCACCATATGTTCTGTATTTTGGATTATTAATTGGTGCAACACTTGGTGGAAACTTAACACCAGTTGGTGCATCTGCTAATATTGCGGGCATAGGTATTCTGCAAAAAGAAGGGTATAAAGTTAAGACATCTGACTTTCTTAACATAGGTGTTCCTTTTACATTAATGGCTGTTTTAGCTGGTTATATATTCATATGGTTTATATGGGCGTAAAAAAATCTCTAAAAAGAGATTTTTTTGTTTACAAAAAATAAAATTCATGTTAACATAAACAAGTACCCAGCAGATGAGTTGAAACAAGCACTTCTTCAAAAAAATCGAAAAAAAGTGCTTGCAAAAAACAAAAAAATCTGCTAGTATAGATAAGCACTTAACAGTGTGACAAATACAAAAATATGCGCCGGTAGCTCAACTGGATAGAGCATTTGACTACGAATCAAAAGGTTACGAGTTCGACTCTTGTCCGGCGCACCATTTTATCGGGATGTAGCACAGCTTGGTAGTGCACTTGATTTGGGATCAAGGGGTCACAGGTTCGAATCCTGCCATCCCGACTTATTTTATGGCGAGGTAGCTCAGTTGGCTAGAGCGGTCGGTTCATACCCGGAAGATCGTGGGTTCGAGTCCCACCCTCGCTACCTAGAATTACTTAGCTGGCTTGTCTTGGACCTTTAGCTCAGTTGGTTAGAGCTATCGGCTCATAACCGATTGGTCGAAGGTTCGAGTCCTTCAAGGTCCACTAACCTTATGGAGGAATACCCAAGTGGTTGAAGGGTCCGGTCTTGAAAACCGGTAGGTCGAGAAATCGGCGCCTGGGTTCGAATCCCAGTTCCTCCGCCATTTCTTAAATCATATCGCGAGGTAGAGCAGCCTGGTTAGCTCGTCGGGCCCATAACCCGGAGGTCGTTGGTTCAAATCCTTCCCTCGCAACCATTGGTCCTGTAGCTCAGTCGGTAGAGCAAAGGACTGAAAATCCTTGTGTCGGCAGTTCAATTCTGCCTGGGACCACCATTGGTTGAAAAGCTAGTTCTTAATGGACTGGCTTTTCTTTTGCATTTATACATCTTTGGCGAACCGTTTATTCATTCTTAAGTTATCTTATATTTTTTTCGGTTATAATAGATTATGTTATGAAAAAATATTTATTAATTGGTTCTATACATACAGATCTTGTATCACATGTAGATCATTTACCAAAAGGAAATGAAGATTTTTCAGCTGATCAAGCTGAAATTCGTACGGATGGTACTGGATTTCGTAATGCATATGTGTTTTCTAAATTTGGATTCGATTATGATCTGATTGCGCCGGTCGGAGAGGGTATTTATGGTGATCGCGTAAAGGAAGATTGTGATTCTTTACATATCCCTTATATTGAAGATGAGGATATTGCAGGGTGTACATATCGTTTGATTGATTGCAAGGATGAAGAATGTTTCTTTTGTGCACCAGGCTGCGAATACAACTATCAATATTCTTATGCGCAAAATATTGATTTTGAAGATATTGATACTGTTGTTGTATATGGTGATATGTTTACTGGTGATGGAGGAGATGATCTTCTTGCGTCTATTGAGGACTTTGAAAAACCTTTTTGGTTTATTCCTACCGGTAGATTGGATGAGATGGATCCTCTTTATGCAGAAGAAATCCTAAAGTTGAAACCTTTTTTGTTTATGACAGATACGGAAGCGTATTATCTTTCCAATGAACATTCCAAAGATTTAAAGGAAACGGCACAGTATTTTCTTTCGATTACAGAAAAACCTGTATTGATTTTTAAAAATTGTGAAGGTGTTTATTATGCCGATTCAGAGGAAGTTTTTTTCGCTCCTGAATCGCATAGAATGAATCCTATTATTCTTATATCCGCTTATTTAGCTGCTACATATGCAGGAGTGGATAAAAAGAATTCTTTAATGTTTGCTGTTCATTTTGCATCGATTCGAGGAAATGATCTACCAACAGATTTTGATTTTGAAGAACAGAAACATCGTTTAGTTGGCATGATCACACATAAATGATTATGAAAAAGTATGATGGTCTTACTTCACAAGAAGTAAATAAAAAAAAAGCAGATGGGCTTGTGAATGGTACTGCTCGTCGTATGACACGTTCGTATAAAGAGATTATAAAAGGAAATCTTTTAACATACTTCAACATCATTAACTTGATTCTTTTTGGATTGGTAATGATAACTGGTAAATTTACTAATGGTCTCTTTATATTAACCATTATTTTTAATGCGATTATTGGTATATACCAGGAGGTAAAATCGAAAAAGTTATTGGACCGTATGTCTATTATGGTTGCTTCAAAAGTGGAGGTAAAGCGTGATGGACAATGGTCCAAGATTGATTGTGCAGAGATTGTGCAAGATGATCTTATACGCCTGAATTCTGGTATGCAAATTCCTGCGGATGGTGAATTGTTGGAGGGGGCGATAGAAGTCAATGAAAGTATGTTGACTGGAGAATCGGATGTTGTATCTAAAAATCCTGGTGATCCAATCTATAGTGGCACAGTCGTAACAAGCGGGCATGCAGAAGTGCATGTTCAAAAAGTTGGTAAAGAATGTGTTACCGCTCAGATTATGGAGGATGCGCAGAAAGAAAAAAGAGCGAAGTCTCGTCTTCATGATAATTTGGAAAAACTGATTGGAATTATTTCGATTGTTATTATTCCTGCAGGAGCGGTTCTCTTTTTGACCCAGAAAATGTTTATTGGTCTTTCTTGGCGTGATGCTATATTAAAGACAGTTGCAGCTGTTGTTGGTATGATTCCAGAGGGACTTGTTGTTTTAACTTCGATTGCTTTGGCTGTCTCTACCGTTCGTTTATCGAAGCGTAAAGTACTTGTACAGGATCTATTTTCTATTGAGTCTTTAGCACGTGTCGATACAATCTGCTTAGATAAAACAGGTACTCTTACAAAAGGTACGATGAAAGTTACAGATGTAGTTCCTTTATGTGGTACAGATACAACTTATATCCGTAAAGTCATGGGTGCGTATTTGCGTTCGGATGATAAACCAAATGCTACTTCACAAGCCATGATCGATTATTTTCATGTTGGAAGTGAGTATGAAAAGACAGAAGAACTTCCATTTTCTTCTGATCGAAAATATGCGGGTGCCGCATTGAAAGGGAAAGGCTCCTTTTATGTTGGGGCGGTAGGGTTCTTATTTCCGAAAGGAGCTCCTGCGGTATGCAAACGTATCTCTTATTTCACTGAAAAAGGAGAGCGTGTCGTTATATTAGCTAGGTCACATGAGGAACATATCCAAAAAGATAGACTTCCAGAAGATTTGGAACCGATTGCAATGATTGCGATTCGTGATATCCTTCGTGATAATGTAGAAGATATCATGCAATATTTTGTGAAGCAGGATGTTGATATTCGTGTGATTTCTGGAGATGATCCAGCTACTGTATCTTCTTTAGCATTGCAGGCAGGTATACCAGGTGCTACACAGTATTTAGATATGTCGCAGAATACAGAATCCTTTGATGAAATTGTAAAGAAATATAAAATTTTTGGAAGGGTTCTTCCAGATCAAAAGAAAAAGTTAGTCAAAGCATTGCAGAATCAAGGACATACAGTTGCGATGACAGGAGATGGCGTCAATGATGTTCCTGCTCTTAAGACAGCGGATGTATCTGTTGCAATGGCTTCTGGATCGGATGCCGCAAAGGATAGTGCGAACATCGTTCTTTTAACAGATGATTTTGGTAAAATGCCGGGTATTGTAGATGAAGGAAGACGTGTCATTAACAATATATCAAGAGCTTCTTCGATGTATCTTGTGAAGACGACATTCTCAATCCTTTTATCTCTCTATGTCATTGTCATGCATCAAGAATATCCATTCTTACCAGTTCATCTATCCATTATCAGTGCTCTTGGCGTTGGACTTCCAACTTTCTTGTTACAATTAGAGCCATCCTTTGAAAGAGTGAACAATAACTTCTTCTCGAATGCCTTTAAGAATGCGATACCTTCTGCATTTGCAGTATTTGTTACAGCAATGCTCAGTATTGTGATACGTGATGTATTTATGTTATCAGATGTACGTTTCTATGGAATATTTGTTCTGTTGACATCCTATATTTATATTTATACTTTATATTGTGTCTATTATCCACCGACAAAATTACGTGTCCTTATTATTGGTTTGATCTGTTTCTTATTCCTAGCTGTTTATTTGTTATTTGGTAATATTGTATCGGTATCTTATACTTGGATGGATTTATTAGCTATTATTCCAGGTCTATTGATTATACCGATTGTCATATCGTTGACCTCTACAGCAATCAATACGGTTATTGATTGGTTCGGAAAATACGGAAAAGAAAAACATGTTACACAAGAATGATTTTGAAACAAATAAGAGAATTACACAAGTCGAGCATTTGTTAAAAAAAAATCGCCATAAAGGAATCGTTAAAAGATGTATATTTCTAGATTTTGATGGGGTTATCAATCTTTTTTATGACCCAGATACACCTGGATATGAAGAGTTCTGTAAACGTATGGAAAATGGTGCAGAATGGGCTGATATTGACTGTGTAAGAAGGTTGGATGACTTAGTACAGGATTTTGATTTACATGTTATCATCTCATCTTCTTGGCGCTATGATGGAGTGCAATCTTGTCAAGAATATCTATTTCGTAACGGGATGAAGGCAATCGATAAGGTAATAGATATCACCCCTTCATTGAAGTCTGGTTCAAGAGAAGATGAGATATGTATATATTTATTGGAACATCCTATTTATTCCGATTATATTGTTCTAGACGATCTCCCTATGCCAGAACTAGGCATACATGATATACAGACCAATCTTCATTCGGGCTATAATGAAGATTGTGATTGTCTTGCTCGAAAGTATTTAAATCAATCGTATCGAAAGTGAATCTAAAAAAAGTATTTCAAGATTCACTTTTTTGTGTTTTGGATTCCAAGCAAAATGTATTGGTTTTGATAAAAAAGACTAGACAAATTTGTAATAAACAGTATAATTAGTCTTGCTGATGCGGGTATGGCGGAATTGGCAGACGCGCTAGTTTCAGGTACTAGTGGGGCAACCCGTGCTGGTTCAAATCCAGTTACCCGCACGAACAAGTGTGTATCTCATTGAGATACACACTTTATTTTTTGATTTACAATATATATAGTACTTCTATAACAGTGTGGGAGGAATTTGTTGTGAGTAATATATTTGATTATCAATATGAAGAACAGAAGCAGGAGCCTCTTGCGGCACGGATGCGACCAACTACATTGGAAGAAGTAGTTGGACAGGAACATATTATAGGAAAAGATAAACTTCTTTATCGTGCTATAAAGGCGGATCGTATTTCTTCGATTATACTCTATGGTCCTCCAGGAACAGGCAAGACAACTTTAGCAAAAGTCATTGCGCATTCTACCGCTGCAGATTTTGAGCAGATTAATGCGACAATTGCAGGCAAGAAAGAGATGGAGAACATTGTTGCCAAAGCAAAAGAAAATGCAAGTTTATATGGTAAGAAGACAATTCTTTTTATTGATGAGATTCATCGTTTTAATAAAGCACAGCAAGACTATCTTTTACCTTATGTAGAAGATGGAACATTGATTCTGATTGGAGCAACAACGGAAAATCCATATTTTGAAGTCAATGGAGCTTTGTTATCACGCTCCCGTATTTTTGAATTGAAATCTTTGAAAAAAGAGGATCTTATAAAACTCTTGAAAAGAGCTGCGAATGATCCAATTAAAGGAATCGCGCAAGATATGATTATTTTAGAGGATGATGCAGCAGAATTTTTGGCGGATGCTGCAGATGGAGATGCTCGCTCTGCTTTAAATGCCTTAGAGTTAGCAGATCTTACAAGTGATCGAAGTGATGATGGCTATATTCATATTACTTTAGAAGTGGCAGAACAGTGCATTCAAAAGAAAGTACTTCGTTATGATCCGAATGGTGATAATCATTATGATACAGTATCTGCTTTTATAAAATCGATGCGTGGATCCGATCCAGATGCAGCCTTGTATTATCTTGCGCGTATGTTAACCGCAGGTGAGGATGTTAAATTTATTGCCCGCCGTATTATGATTGCTGCGGCAGAAGAGTGTGGGGTGGCGGATCCTAGAGCGTTACAGATTGCTGTTGCAGCTTCGCTAGCAGTAGAGAGAGTCGGTATGCCGGAAAGTCAGCTTATTTTAGCAGATGCAGCAGTATATGTTGCTTGTGCTCCAAAATCAAATACGGTTACGGTTGGTATTCAGAAAGCGATGCAAGAAGTGGCGAAGAGTGGAAACCTTGCGATTCCACCATATTTAAAAGATGCGCATTACAAGAGTGCATCAAAATTAGGTCATGGTGTTGGTTATCGTTATGCCCATGATTATCCACATCATTATGTCGAGCAACAATATCTTCCTGATGAGTTGAAACAGGAACATTTTTATGCATTGAGTAATATCGGTTATGAAGCAAGATTACAGAATTGGTTTGATGCTATCGGTAAGAAATATGTCAAAGAGAAGAAATCATGAAAAATAATATTTGGAAGGAGGATCGTTTCTGTAACTAAAGGTGTATACGTAGAGCGATGTGATCTTTCATGCAAAAAGGGAAGATTGTGAACGATCATCCTCTTTTTGTGTTTTAAGATAGGAATCAGTATGCGTTGAACAATTTACGATATGTGTTTAAAAATATTTCGTGAAGTTGAAACAGGAATGAGCAGATTTTATAATTTTCTTATGAAAACAGAAACGGAAGAGAAAAGACCATCCGTCCTATATTATTTTTGGCAGGAATGGTCTATTTTGATTGTTATTACAATCACAGGAATTATTTATAACGTTGGTATGACCGCAGGTCCTTGGTTCGAAGGAAAACTTGCCCAGTGTCTGACGGATATTTTCCAAGGAAGAGCGACAGCACAAGATATGCTAGCATTAGCAGGTTTGTATCTTTTGACAATCTTGTTGGTGCAGTTCTGCCGATTCTTGAAGCGATTAGAAGTTAGACATTTTGGAAATAATATCAATCGGCGGTTGAAGAAAAAATTATATCGTGTACTTGTCCATAAAAAGAAAAGAGATTTAGAGCAAGAAGATATTGGCACATACATGACAAAAGCGGTACATGATGTTGATGATTGCGCCGAAGGAATACGTAAATTTACAACTGAGATTTTTGATACAGGCATCGTTATGATTGCGTATATGTTTATGCTGTTATCGTATGATTATCGGTTGACACTTTTGGTGATGATCTTTCCCCCTGTTGCGTATATTCTTGCGGCATTGCTAAAAAAGAAAGTGACTACAGCGGAAAAAGAAGCTCGCAAAGCATCCGATCATTTGAATCGACAGACTTTGGATCGTATTGAAAACGCGATGACCTATCGTGTTAGTGGTACGGAATCGTTTCAAAGACCGGCATATGAACAAGTATTACAAGAATATGAACATAAAAATATTGTTTCGGGATTCTTACAGACTGGAACAGGTCCTGTTTATAAAGCAGTTTCTATGCTAGGGGTATTTGTCATCTTTCTCTTTGGTGGGGCCAATGTTTTAGGAAAAGGATGGATAAGTTGGAATATTGCCTCCTTTACTACTTTTGTATCCTGTTATACAAAGTTTGCAGTAAAGTCTTCGTCTTGTGCGAAATTGTTCAATGCTGTTCAGAAAGCACAGGTATCTTGGAAGAGAATCGCACCTCTTTTAGTGGATATTCCGAAAGCAGAAGAGGGGAAGAATGTATTGCAAAAACCATTATATGTTGCAATTCGTTCTTGTGGATATACAAAAGAAGAACCAATTTTAAAAGATATTTATCTCGATGCTTTACCAGGACAGATCATTGGTGTGACGGGAGAAGTGGCGTCTGGTAAATCTTCATTTGCAAAAATTTTTTTGGATGAGATGTATATCAATGGACAGGTTTTTTATGGTGAGGCGGATTATTTTTCTTTATATCGTGATCATTCTAAAAAAATAGTCAGCTATTTAGGGCATGATCCAGAACTGTTCTCAGATACAATTGAAAATAATATTCTTTTAGGAAGAAATGGAAATGTGATGGATGTTCTAAAAGATGTATGTATGGATAAAGAAGTATTAGAGATGGAGAATGGTATTACTACACAAGTTGGAGAAGATGGAAAACAATTCTCTGGTGGGCAACAGGAACGTATTGCGTTAGCACGAGCTCTTTTTGATCATGCTCCACTTGTAGTTCTTGATGATCCATTCTCGGCATTGGATGCAAAGACAGAAGAAATGATTTTTTCAGCTCTTCGTAAAAAATATTCCGATTGTATTATTTTACTCATATCACATCGTTTAAGAATGTTTAAGCAAGTCGATAAGATTCTCTATTTAGAGGATGGAAGAGGAACGGTATTTACTCCAGAAGAAAGTGCAATACGTTGTCCGGCCTATCAGAAGCTCTATGAGATGCAGAATAAAGGGGGTGACTTGGATGCAGAAACGGTCCGTCATTAAAGAGGCAGTTCAGAATGTGATCCAAGAACATATGTTCCAGTGTGTCTTATTGTTTGGTTGTATGGTTGGATCACTTATTTTTACTTTACTACCTCCGTTATGTCTGGAGAGAATAATCGATCATCTGACGCAGAAAGATGGCAGAATCATGATTCCTGCTATATTATGGATTACATTTACAATACTTTCTTGTTTATTTGAAATGTTTCGAGAAGGTTTGATCAATCGTTTTGGTCAGCATACGGCCCATGTAATACGTACCAATCTTAGTCGGAAATTAGAACGATTACCAGTGCATTATTTTGATACACACACATCGGGGGAAATCACTTCTTTATTTGTAAATGATACAAATACGACAGAAAAGTTATTCACATCTGGAATTATTTCTATGATTACGGATGCGGCTGGGATTATTGGTATTTTGGTTGTGATATTTACCCGTTCGAAAGGGCTTTTTTGCCTGCTGTTAATGACATTGCCGCTTGTGTTTTTATTTACCCGTTATTATCAAAAACATATGTTGAAAGCACAAAAAGATAACCGTGTAGCAGTCGCAAAAAGTACATCTTGGATTCCAGAAACCGTAAGAAACCTTCGTACCATTAATGTATTTCATAGCGAATCCTATATGGAGGAAACGTATGATTCTTCCATCGAAGAAGGTTATCGTTCTATGAATCGTTCGAACTTTTTTGATGCCTCATACTCACCAGTCATTCTTTTTACATCTTCTGCAATCATCTCTATGATGATGGTATTATGTGCCGGAAATGAAACCATACAGGCATGGTTCGGTATGTCTGTTGGTACGGCGGTGGCATTGATATCTTATGTATCTAGTATCTTTTCTCCTTTGGAGAGTCTTGGCATGGAAATTCAAAATATTCAAGAAGCAGCAGCGGGTATTGGACGGTTGAATCATTTTTTGCAAGAAGATGAAAGAGAAGAAGGAAAAGAAAGTCTTGAAAGGAAGGCACCCGCGATAAACGTGAAAGATGTTTCTTTTGGTTATATCGAGGGAAACCCCGTATTAAAACATTGTTCTCTTACCATTCAAGAAGGGGAGAATGTTATGATTGTAGGTAGAACAGGATCAGGCAAGAGTACTTTAATAAAATTGATACAAGGGTTATATCGTCCTCAAAATGGGGAGGTTACTGTTTTTAGTGTACCAGCCGTATTTTTGTCCGAAGAGCAAAGGCGTCAGATATTTGGTGTTGTGGAACAGAAAACGGCTCTTGTGGAAGGAACTGTACGTGATCAGATTACATTACGGAATCCAATGATTACGGATTGTATGGTTAGGAATGCACTTGCGGTAACAGGAATGGACAGTTATGTAGAAAAATTAGAAAAGGGTTTAGATACGATATGTGATCGTTCGATGTTTTCACAAGGACAGATGCAATTATTGTCGATTTCTAGAGCTATTGTGTTAAATCCAAAGATCTTAGTACTAGACGAAATGACAGCAAATGTGGATTCCAATACTGAGCAACAGGTTATGGAAGCTTTAAAAAAAGTATCTCGGAACCGTACTGTGATATCTATATCGCATCGTATTACAGAAATTGAAGGAAGCCGGACGATTCACATTGAGCCGGTCTATCAAAAGGAGGAAATTAAATGGAGTTGAATCAGGATGTAGTAACACTGGTTATGTTGGTGCTTGTATTTGTTCTAGCCGCCGATGGTGTCATGACAATTTTACATAAACCGACACTATTTACAGGGAAAAAAGAAGTATCGCAAACAGATGCCAAGAATGATCTATATGATGGATTGAGTCTGATTGGATGTGCTTTTGTTGTATTGTGTTTCTGGTTATATAATACTTTTGGTAAACAGAAAATTTATATGGGAATGATGTGGTTAGCCTTAGGCCTAACTGTGGTTTTCTGTATTTTACGTATACGCCAAGAAAAAAATAATTAATTAACAGAGTTAAATAATTCATTTATTTTTCACATTTCACGAACAAATATTTGTTATGGTAAATATACCTTTTCTTTTTGGAGAGGTAAAACGATGAACAATCCCACCCAGTTCATCGTTTTTTTTTGTTAAGCAAGGAACTGGATTATTTAATTGAAAATGAGTACGATAGAAGAGACAGAACCGATTTATTCTGCCTTTGACACGTATACGTAGAAATCAATTTGTAGAAGAAATAGCTTTATAAAATTTATATTAGTAATTTGTCAAATTAAGTGCAACATCTAATGTGAGTTTATAATTTCGTT
>CAUWDF010000039.1:0-15330 GCA_963557245.1 uncultured Bulleidia sp. | reverse complement strand
ATTCATGGACTTTTATTTTTTATAAGTGTTGCACTTAAAATGATAATTCATCTAAGTGAAAAGAGGTTTGAGGTTTGGATAAGAGTTGTTTAAGACTTTTTTGAGGAATCCTTAAGGTGGTGTATGGTAAAATACAATATACTGTGCAGAAAGGGGAAAATAGATATGAAACGGATTATCAGTGTCGTTCTTTCTCTAGCAGTGAGTATTGCTTCACTGTTCGGACTTGCTTTAATGATTGGTTTACTACAAAAAAAGCCGATGTATGAAGCATTCGGACTATTTGAAACGATTCTTTTATGTATGGCAGCAATTTATTACTTTATTAATTTCTTATATATGAGACGTCGTAAAAGAGGTGTGTTCTTTCCGGTGTGGAAGTTTGCGATTTTTATTTCTATGACAGCTTCTACGATTTATGGTTGGTTGTTCTTATCACATTTCTTTCAGATATTAGAGGAACCATTTAAAAGTGGAGTTCTGTTCTGCCATTTTGTTGTTGCAATCTTAGTTCTACTCGAATGGCTGGTGGCAGAGAAGGGACATTTTTGGCCACAGTTCACATGGGCAGGGCTAGCACCATTTGTTGTCTATATTATCATTGCACTGATAAATGGATATTACTTTAATGGAATTGGTGTACAAGGAATGAAATATCCATATCCATTTCTGAATGTAGAACAATTAGGTCTTCCACTTGTTTTAGAGACATGCGGACTGATGGTGTTGGCATTGTTCTTGTATTGTCGTTTGGTTATTTTTATGGATCAGCGTTTATACGATTCTAAAAATAGTTAATAATCTTTTATTATAACTGTTTTTAAATATTTTACACAGTCTAGAAAAGAAACTTTTAAGAGCTATACTGAATATAAAGGTAGCTCGTGAAAGTGATCCAGCTAAGAAAAAGACGTAGGAGACAAAGATCGAGCCATTATAGTTGCGAGGGTCTTACCATTTGGTAAGACCCTATTTTTATGAAAAAAGAATATAAAATAGGTAATATGTCTATTCAAAGGGTATGAACTTAGGGACATTAGAGCCAATTCAGATGACTATGCTATAATAAAATGCATATATCGGTGAATTTTTACCGGAGGAAAAAAGAAAAAATGAATAGTAATGTCAGAAAAATAACAGATGGTGCAATGATGGCAGCCATTGCAGGTGTTATTCTGTTGATCAATCGTCAAACAGGAGGTTTAATGGAAGACCTTCTGCTATTTGCGTTTCCGTTGCCAATGGTTTTTTATGGGGCAAAGTATGGATGGAAAGATAGTTGGCTTGTTTATGCGGGTATTGTGCTGCTTTCCTTCATTGTCGGTACACCACAGACAGTTTTCTATGTTGCTTCAGAATCTTTAATTGGTATGATTTATGGTTGTGGCATTTATAAGAAGGAACCGACAGGTAAATTGATACTTGTGACAATTGTATTAGCGGTTGCAGTAAATATGGTCACAATGGTACTACTGTCTCAATTCTTTGGGTATGATATAACAAGTGAGATGAGTGCATATAAAGATATGTTACTGGATGTAGGAAAACAAACGGGAGTTGTTGTTGTAGGAACTGGTAATATTGATGCATTTATCCGTAATATTTTTGTTGTTTCAACTGTTTTGACGGGTGTTATGGAAGGTGTTGTGACACATCTTATTTCACGTATCCTCTTAAAGAGATTGCGTATCTATGTTGCACCAATACGTTCTATCTTTGAATTCTTTCCACCAAAGTGGACAGGTTATTTAGGAATTGCAGGTTTGATTGCATATTCTATTTCTATGTCTCGACCTTTAGCAGATCCAAATATGAATAATTTGTTGCAAGCAGCTGGTATGGCATGTATTTTATATTTATCTTTCTTCGGGTTTGTGGCTGTTCTGTTCTTCTTACGTTATCGTCTAGGAGTCGGAAAAGTCCTTTCCGTAGTTCTTTCCGTTTTATCAATGTTCTTACTATCGATATTTGTTGCATTGATCGGATTCTTATATATCACAACAGATATGCATGTAAGGGCGTTACAGAGGGGTAACGATCATGCGCCAGAAAATTAAAAAATTAAAACGAATCGTAATTATAGCTATTATAGTACAGTTATTAGCATTAGTTGCCATGTATTTCTTATTAGATCAAGCAATTGTCATTTCGTTGCTTGTACTGATTGCAGAATGTATTGTGGCAGTCATGTTATTTGAAAAGTTCGAGAATATCAGTGATGAGCAGAGTAGTGGTGTCAAAGGGGTATTAGGGACCGTTGCGGAAGAAGCTTATATTACTGGTGGTATTGGATTGGTGATCTATAACGATGATTATGAAGTTACATGGATGAGTGAACTATTCAAAGTGCGTCATATTGATCGTGTTGGATCTCGTCTTTTGACATGGATTCCAGAAGCGGAAGAACTTCTTTCGGGCACAAGTGATGTAGCGGAAGTACGTTTAGATGATCGCATCTATGAATTGACACGTAAAGAAGATGCGCCAGTTCTCTTTTTCCGTGATGTAACGGAATTACAATCGTATAAACAGAAATATTCTGGAGAAAGACTTGTATTAGGTCTTGCGAGTTTTGATAATTATGAAGAATCCATTGAATATGAAGATGATGCGGATGCCGCACAGATTTCAGCGAATGTACGCGTTCCATTAACCGAATATTGTAATGCTCATGGTATTTTAGCAAGAAGATTAGGAGCTTCTCGATATTTACTTGTCTTAAACGAGAAAATCTTAAATGAAATTGCGGAAGATCGCTTCTCTGTTTTGAGTAAGGTGCGTAAAGCTGCAACAAAGATGGATGTCTCCATTACTTTATCCATGTCTTTTGCGCGGGGTACTTCGGACTATAATATGTTAGATGATATGGCAACGAATCTGATTGATCTTGCGGAGACGCGCGGAGGAGATCAAGTTGCTGTACAGGCTGTTGGGGAAGAAGTGAAATACTTTGGTGGTTCTACTGAAGCTGTGGAGAAACGTAGCCGTGTACGTGTTCGAGTTATGTCACATGCTTTAAGAAATTTAATCGATCGTTCTTCCAATGTTATTATCTGTGGTCATAAGATGGCAGATTTTGACTGTATGGGATCTGCTATTTGTTTAGCACGTATGGCAAAAGCTTTAAATAAAGAATCATGTGTGATAGCTTTAACAGGTGGCATTGAAGAAAAACTAAAAGATGCTCTGGATGCAAATAAAGAAGCTTTGAAAGAAGAAGTAAACTTTGTTACAGATAGTGAAGCATTAAATCAATTAAATGATAATACGCTTGTCATCATGACCGACCATCATAATCTTAAACAGTCCAATGGCGCAAAAGTATTGGAAGTTGCGAAGAAGGTTGTTGTTATCGATCATCATCGTCGTAGTACAGATATGGGAGTGAAACCCGTTCTTGTTTATATTGAAGCGGCTGCTTCTTCTACATGTGAACTATTGACGGAAATGATTCCATTTGTTTCCAATCGTACAGATATTTCGGAAGTGGATGCGAACTTAATGTTGACGGGTATGATTGTAGATACACAGAACTGGCATGTACGTACAGGTAGTCGTACGTATGAAGCAGCGAGTGCTTTACGTGAATATGGTGCGGATCCACAGAAAACATATGGATTCTTAAAGGATACATTTGAAGAGTTTGCTTTAAAGAGTGCAGTTGCAAATAGTGCAGAAAGATATTCACATGGTGTTGTTATAGCAGCTGTTACAGATCGTAAGATGACACGTTCGTTAATGTCTCAGGTAGCGGATTCCTTATTGAGCATTCAACAGGTAGAATCTGCCTTTGTTATTGCACAAGATGAAGAAGGTACAACTTGTATCAGTGCGCGTTCCGCGGGACGTATGAACGTACAGGTGATTATGGAAAAAATGGGCGGTGGAGGTCATATGACCGCTGCGGCTATGCAGAGACCAAAAGCAGCAATTGCGGATATTAAGGCGGAATTGCTCGATAAGGTCAATGAATATTTAGAAGAAGAGGAAGCAGAAAATGAAAGTAATTCTTAAAACAGATGTAAAAAAAGTTGGTAAACGTGGAGAAATTGTCAACGTTGCGGATGGATATGCAAGAAACTTTTTGATTGCAAGAGATTTGGCTGTTCCAGAAACAAAGAAGAGCCTTGAAATTTTAGATGAGCAGAAGGCAGAAGAAGCTGCCGAAGAAGCAAAGAGAGTCGAAGAAGCGAAAGAACTTGCTGCTAAGATGGAAAAAATGATGCTCACATTCACGGTCAAGAGTGGTTCGGAAGGTAGAGTTTTCGGTTCTGTCTCTACAAAACAGATTACGGAAGCACTTGCCAAGCAGGGGATCCGTATTGATAAGCGTAAGATTTTAGATTCTCATCCAATCTCTACATTGGGTATTACAACGGTTAAGATTCAATTACATAAGTCCGTTGTTGGTTCAATTCGTGTTAAAGTATTAGGAAGTGAAAAATAATGCCTAGAGTCATGCCATCCGCCACGGAAGCGGAAGCGAGTCTTCTTGGCACAATGCTCGTGTACCGTGACGCGGCTCGTACCGCTATGGAGGAGGGCATTGATGAGAATGACTTTTATAGTGATGCGAACCGTCGTATTTTTCAGGCAATGTGCTCTTTATATGAACAAGGAAGTCCCATTGACTTAACGACGGTCTATACGCGTCTACAAGATCAAAATCTTTTGGATAAGACAGGTGGTATCGCCTATTTGACACAGCTCGCGGATGCGGCAGTCACAAGTGCGAATACAATGACCTATATCCATATGATTCATAATAAAGCAATTACTCGTCAGATGATTGAAGCGGCAGAAGGAATTGCCGCAAAAGGATTTGAAGGCGCAGAAGATATTGATGATTATTTAGATGCATCCGAAAAAGCAATTTTGAATGTATCCCGTAATCGTCGTGCGGGAGAGTTTAAGACGCCTCCACAACTTGTGGCGGGTCTTTTGGATCAAATCCGTCAGATGAGTGAGAACCATTCGGAAATTACAGGTCTTAAGACGGGGTTTCGAGACTTGGATAGCACCGTACATGGTCTACAGCGTGGGGATATGATAGTTGTGGCTGCACGTCCTTCTATGGGTAAAACAGCTGTCTCTTTGAATTTAGCTTTAAATGTCGCATCTTATAACCGTGATGGTGCTGTTGCAATTTTTTCTTTGGAAATGTCTGCGGAACAGCTTGAGATGCGTCTTTTAGGTGCGCGTAGTAAAGTGAAACTCGAGATGCTGAAGACAGGTCGTTTAACAAATGATAACTGGAATCAAGTCAATGAAGCAGCGAGTCAGCTCAGTCAGTTGCCAATCTATATCGATGATACACCAGGTGTCAAAGTTCCAGAAATCTTTTCAAAGTGTCGTCGTTTACAGGCAGAACATGGTCTGAATCTTATATTGATCGACTATATTCAGCTGATATCTGGTTCTGGCAATCGGAATGGGGAAAGTAGACAGCAGGAAGTATCCGAAATTTCACGTTCTTTAAAAGCATTAGCACGTGAATTGAACGTTCCTGTTATTGCGCTTTCTCAGCTTTCTCGTACGGTTGAACAACGTGAAAATAAGCGTCCTATGCTAAGTGACTTACGTGAATCAGGTGCGATTGAGCAGGATGCCGATATTGTTATGATGTTATATCGTGAATCGTATTACGATGAAGCAGCGAAACAAGAAGCAGATGAAGCAGGTAGCGAAAGACTGGAAATTAATATTGCAAAGCATAGAAATGGTGCTGTTAAGAAAATCTATCTAGCCTTCGAAGGCCCAACGAATGCTCTATATAACATTTCTACACAGGAAGCCTGATTAGAACGGAGGAATGATGGGAAAGAAAATACTGACAGTATTAGGATGTTTAGCAGCGAGTATTGCAATCGTTGTTTTTATGCCGATGGTATTGGATTCTTTTACAGGTGTACAGTTGACTAAAGACGAAGAAACGACAATCGGAATGTTTCATCAGTCGGTCGTAGAAGTGAAAGAAAAAGCTTCTTTGGTGCATAAGATTTATGTCGATGGGAAATTGGTAGGTATTTTAAATAGTGATAAACAATTAAAGAATCACTTAGAAAATGTCTATAAAGAAAGATTTGAAAAAGAATATCCAAATAGTGAGGCTTATCTTGGTCGAAATGTCTATATGACAGATGAGATGAGCTATTATATATATTCGGATGCGGATGATCAGATTTTTCAGTATTTAGATGATAATGATCTGTATTCTTTAAAAGCGACAGAAATCTCTTTTTCTGAAAATAATCAGGTTACAGCGAAAATGTATGTGCTAGATCCAGACATGTATGTAGATGCGATGCAGGACTTTGTTTCTCTTTTTATCGATCCTGAGTCTTTAGCAGCCTTAAATAATGGTGATACGATTACTGCTCCGACTACATATGGTTCTCAAGCAATGGGTATCGCGATTGCCCAAACGGTTAAGACAAAGACGGCTTATGCGGCACCAGAAGAAATTCGTAAGACAAAAGAAGATGTTCTAGAATATCTCGAATACGGGGATAATACCGAAAAGACATATTATACAACCAAACAGTATGATACTGTTGCTGGTGTTGGGGCGAAGAACTTTGGTCTTTCTGCGACACAGATTATGAATATCAATCGCGATCAGATTTCTTCAACCGATCAAGTTCTACCAGAAGGTATGAAGTTGTGTGTAACTTATTTTGAATCACCTGTGGATATTGTTGTCTATCGGGAGACATTCCGCGAAGAGACAGTTTTCTATAATACAACCTATTCGACAGATGATACGATGGAACAAGGCGAGTCCGAAGTACGTCAGGAAGGACAAAATGGTACACGTAATGCACTTTATGCGGAAAAGTGGGTCAATGGTGTGTTAACAAATGGTACATTGGAATCTTCCGTAGAGACGAGTCAACCAGTGGATGAAGTTGTTGCTGTTGGTACAAAACAAGAACCAGGAGTCGGTACGGGACAGTTCCGGTATCCAGTCGATAATGCGGCTATCTCTTGTGGTTGGGGGTGTTACTTTGGTCATAAGGGAACAGACTTTATCAATATGTATGATTCTTGGGGAGAAGTTATTGCGGCGGATAGTGGAGTTGTAGAGACGAATTCCTATAATTCGGTCAATGGTTGGTATGTTCGCATCAATCATAATAATGGTTATGTCTCTTATTATGGTCATATGCGTTCGCAGAGTGATCTTCCCGTTGGGGCGATTGTGGAAAAAGGTCAGGTGATTGGTCAAATCGGTATGACCGGATATGCGACAGGACCACATGTACATTTCTTCCTAGAATATAATGGAGAGAGGCATAATGCTTGTGAAGTGGGGGATTTCCCTTCGTGTGAGGGTTTATATCAATGATAAAATTCAATCTTCTTTGTAGTGGAAGTAAAGGAAATAGTTGTCTGATTGAAGATGGGGACACAAAAGTATTGATCGATTGTGGTAGTACGAAAAAATATCTTTTATCGAGTCTCGAAAATTTAAATATTAAGATTGAAGATTTAGATGGTCTTGTGATCACACATGATCATTCGGATCATATATCACAGATTCGTTTCTTTAAAGAGATACCCATCTATTCTCCAGTGACGATTGAGGAGGTGGATACATTTACGGTACGCCCAATGCAAGAATTTACTATCGGGTCCTTACGTTTTGTACCAGTCCCTCTTTCACATGATGCACCTGCAACGACAGGCTATTGTATTGATAACGGCGCAGAAAAATTAGTCTATATTACGGACACAGGATATCTGAATCAGCGATATATTTCGTTATTATCCGATGCAGATTATTATATTTTTGAAAGTAATCATGATGTTAGTATGTTGATGCAGACCAGTCGTCCACAATATATCAAACGTCGTATCTGTTCCGATGAAGGACATTTAAATAACGAAGATTGTGCTGTGGCATTAAGTACATTAATTAGTTCACGTACTAGAATGATTGTCTTGGCACATATCTCCCAACAAGGGAATACCCGACAGAAAGCATTAGAAGTGACTTGTGACTATCTGTTGAAAAATCGTACCGATCTGAATCAAGATCTAATTGTCGCAGCGGCTGGACAATTTGAATGGGTCGCAGGAGGAGGAGACAATGAAGAAGTGGATCCTGGCAGCGTTTATAGGGCTATTGGTCTGGAATATAGGACTGACAGCAGTAGTGTGGACACAGTCATTTCTACATGTAGATGATGCAACAGAAGCTCCAAAACCCGTAAAAGGATATCTAACGGAAGTTACAGATATTGCAGATAAGACACGTATCTCTGTTGTAAATGTGGAAGCAAATGTAGCAGATGCAGCATTATCTTCTAGTGGAGTTATCTATTCGTCGAAAGAGGGCATATGTTATGTGGTGACGGATTGTTCTGTTCTTTTAGATGGAGCGGAAGTGGCGATTCGTTTTGACTCTGGGAAAAAGATTCCGGCTAAAGTGATCGGTACAGATCCTGGAACTGGCATTGGAGTTGTGGCATGTGAACCAGGTTTTACGACCAATGCGGTCTTACTGGGGGATAGTGATCTTGTCAATGATGGAGAATATGTTGTTGCTTTAGGTGGTAGAAAGTCTACGACTGCTTCGGGTGAGATCAGTTTCGGGGTTGTAAGTGATTCTGGTATGTACCGCATGAAGTCTGGAAAAGAATGGTATGCAGATATCTTTGAAACAGATGCGAAAGTCAATCATGATAATGTAGGTGGTGTTTTAACCAATATCAATGGTGAGATGATTGGTATGCTCGTGAATGATCCCGCTGATTCGGAAGATGATATGGGTTATGCATTAACCGTGAATGAACTAAAGCTTGTCTCACAAGAACTCATCAAAGAAGGTTCTGTCACGAGAGGAAGTCTTGGCGCTGTCGTACGGAGTGTCAATGATATGAAGTCTTATGAGAAAAATGAAGCTGGATTAGATTTGTCCCAAGAAGAGGGAGTCTATATTACATCCATTGCGCCATCTGCAGCTTGTGAAGGAATATTGCAAGAAGGGGATATGATTACCAAAATCAATACAACAGTCATTTCGGATAGTGGGACCTATCGAGAATTGTTATATACCTTAAATGCAGGAGATAGTGTAACGGTTACCTATCTTCGCGATGGGGAAGAAAAAACTTCGACGGTGGCAGTGAAATGATTCGTGTAATAGCTTGTGGAAAAGTAAAAGAAAAATGGATGCGTGAGGGTATCCAAGAATATATGAAACGTATCCAACCTTATGAAAAGGTGGAATGTATTGAAGTAAATGATGAAAAAGCGCCAGAATCCAATTCTGAAGCGGATAATATGAAAGTTAAGAAGGTCGAAGGAGAACGTATCTTAAAGCAAATTAAAGACGATGATTATGTTGTTCTATTAGATCTTGCTGGTAAAGAAATAGATTCTGTCGCTCTTTCAAAAAAAATAGAAAGTATTCATACGAATGGATATAATCGTATTGATTTTGTGATTGGTGGCTCTTTAGGAGTATCGGATGCATTGATTCAAAGAGCGAATATTCGTTGGCGTATATCGGTGAATACATTCCCACATCAGTTATGTCGTATTATTGTTCTAGAACAGATTTATCGTGCTTTTCGTATTCAGCATAATGAGCCTTATCATAAATAATAAAGGAGTATAATCATGAGAAGTGCAGGTGTACTTTTGGCAATCAGTTCTCTTCCATCTCCTTATGGAATTGGAACACTTGGGAAAGAAGCCTATCATTTTGTGGATTTTCTTGTTGCGGCTGGACAACGGTATTGGCAAATTTTGCCAATCGGACCAACTGGCTTTGGTAATTCACCTTATCAGTCTTTGTCTTCCTATGCTGGTAATCCTTACTATATTGATTTCGATATGTTAGTAGAGGATGGCCTTCTGACAAAAAAAGAAATTGAAGATATTGCATGGGGAAAAGAAGGGACGATTGACTATGGTCTTCTTTATCAGAATCGGTATGCTGTATTAAAGAAAGCAACAGATCGTTTGCCACTGGTACATCCAGAAGATTATTTTTCCTTTCTTGAGAAAGAATCCTATTGGTTACAAGATTATGCTATCTATATGGCGATAAAACAGGATCAGAATGGTAAATCTTGGCAGACATGGCCTAAAGAGTTAAGGGACTGTCATTCTCCTGAAGTCTTTGCCAAGGCAAAAGAGCTGCAGGAAGAGGTTTTATTCTATGAAAGGATTCAATATCTTTTTTATACGCAATATCAGACTTTAAAAGAGTATGCTACAAAGAATGGAATTCAGATTATTGGTGATCTTCCTTTCTATGTTGCAGAAGATAGTATCGATGTATGGTCACATCCAGAACAGTTTGATTTAGATGAAGATCATAAGATGCGATATGTCAGTGGAATGGGACCGGATTGTGGATGCCCAGAAGGACAAAAGTGGGGAAATCCACTCTTTGATTGGCAACGACAGCGAGAAGAAGGATATCATTGGTGGATGGAACGAGCAGAACATGCGTTCCGTTTCTGTGATGTCTTACGATTGGATCACTTTCAAGGATATGATACATGCTTTGCCATTCCTTTCGATGGTACACCAGCGGAAGGATGTGTACGACAAGGACCAGGTCTAGAAGTATTCCATCGATTAGAGGAAGCGATTGGTAAAAAAGAATTTATTGTAGAAGATCTCGGACAGCTAACACCTGAATTCATGGAAATGGTAAAAGAATCTGGTTTTCCAGGTATGCGTATATTAGAGTATGCATTTGATCCAAATGACCCAGGGTCGATTTATAATCCATGGCAATATGAAAAGAACAGTGTTGCCTATACAGGTACCCATGACAATAATACTTTAGCTGGTATGGAAGTTGATCCAAATGAACAAGAACGTGTTGCGCAAGCTAAGGAATATCTTGGCATTTCAAAAGAAGAAGGGTTTGTACAAGGTATGTTACGAGGGGTATGGGCCAGTAGTTCCGATATGGCTATTATTCCAATGCAAGATCTACTAGGCCTTGGCTCGGAAGCACGTATGAACGATCCGACTGGAAAGACTCCATGTTGGTCATGGCGTCTCGTACCGGACTACGATTGTAAAGAATTAGCAGCTCGTATTAAACATAAGATGAAATTGTATTGTCGTTAGTATTCCAATCGTAAGAATAAATCTTTGAAAATCGAATTGTGATTTTTGAATAAATAGATGTAAAAATGTACTTTAGTCATTTTGTTCAATCTGTAATGTCTTGTAAGATTGGAATGTATGTATTAAAATTAAAAAAGTAAGTGAATCAGGAGGAAGATCTAATGAAGCAGATTTCAGTTACAGTTGTTGACCCTGTTGGATTACATGCACGTCCTGCAACAGTTGCAGTTAACGCAGCATCTAAGTTTAAGAGTGATGTTAAAATCGCTTACAAGGGTCGTACAGTAAACATGAAGTCCATCATGGGTGTTATGTCTTTAGGCATTCCTACACAGTCCGAAATCACAGTTACATGTGAAGGTGACGATGAGGAAGTAGCTATCAAGACAATTGAAGATGTACTTCGTGCTCAGAAAGTAATTGCCTAAAAAGATAAACGAATAAAGGGAGATGGCTTGCGGGCTTTCTCCCTTTTTCCATAAATAAGAGAAAGGATCGCATATATGAACTATAAAGAAGAATATAAGAGATGGCTCGAACATGACCTAATTGATGTTGATCTGAAGACGGAATTGCAGAATATTGCGGATGACGATGAGGCAATCAAAGAAAGATTTGCGGTAGCGCTAAAGTTTGGTACAGCAGGTCTTAGAGGAACGCTCGGAGCAGGTACGAACCGTATGAATATCTGGGTCGTACGTCAGGCTACACAGGGAGTAGCAGATTGGGTTAAGACACAGGGTGGTACACAGACCGTCGCTATTTCTTATGACTCTCGTTTAAAGGGATGGAATTTTGCTAGAGAAGCTGCTGGTGTACTGGCGGCGAATGGAATTCAGGTACGTATTTATGATGAACTGATGCCAGTACCTGCACTGAGTTTTGCGACAAGATATTATTCATGTAATGCCGGTATTATGGTCACAGCGTCTCATAACCCAGCACAATACAATGGATATAAAGCATATGGTCCAGATGGATGCCAGATGACAGATGACGCAGTTGCAGTTGTTTATGATTCGATTCAGAATACCGATGTACTAACAGGGGCAAAGTATATGAGCTTTGCGGAAGGTGTGGAAAAGGGATTGATCCGTTTTGTTGGAGAAGATTGTAAGAACGCTCTTTATGAAGCAATCGAATCTCGTCAGGTTAGACCGGGTCTTTGTTCAAAAGCAGGTCTTAAGTTGGTTTATTCTCCATTAAATGGTACAGGTTTAGTACCAGTCACAAAAGTATTGAATGATATTGGCATTACAGATATTACAATCGTACCAGAACAGGAATATCCAAATGGATATTTCACAACTTGTTCATATCCGAACCCTGAGATTTATGCGGCAATGGAAAAGGGCGTTAAACTTGCGGAAGAAATTGGCGCAGATTTGATGCTCGCAACAGATCCAGATGCGGATCGTGTTGGCATAGCGATGCGTTGTCCAGATGGTTCCTATGAACTTGTTTCGGGTAATGAGATGGGTGTATTGTTATTAGACTATATCGCAGCTGGAAGAATGGAAAAGGGTACAATGCCAGAAAATCCAGTAGCTGTAGAATCTATCGTATCTACCCCTCTTGCGGAAAAAGTTGCTGAACATTATGGTGTTGAATTGCGTCATACACTGACTGGATTTAAGTGGATTGGCGATCAGATTGCAAAGTTAGAAGCGGTTGGCGAAGAAGAAAGATTTATTTTCGGTTTTGAAGAAAGCTATGGTTATTTAGCTGGTTCGTATGTTCGTGATAAGGATGCAATCGTAGGATCTATGCTCATCTGTGAGATGGCTGCTTATTATCGTTCTATTGGTTCTTCTGTTAAGGAGAGACTAGAACAGATTTATACACAGTATGGTAGATATCTGAATCAAGTAGATTCTTATGAATTCCCAGGTCTTTCTGGAATGGATAAGATGGCTGGTATCATGTCGAGTCTTCGTGAGAATGCACCAACTACATTTGCAGATCATAAGGTTGTAAAAGTGACGGATTATATGGATACGGAAGTAACAGGTCTTCCATCTGCGAATGTTCTCCGTTATGACCTAGAAGATGGCGCGGTCGTCATTGTCAGACCTTCAGGTACAGAACCAAAGATCAAGACTTATTTCACTACAAAGGGAACAACTTTGGAAGAAGCACAGGCAGAAAAAGATGTTCTTACAGAAGCAATTAAACCAATTCTTGCATAATTACTAGGATAGAACCCTCGTATCGATAGGATAGGAGGGTTTTCTTTCGAAAAAATGTAATGATTAAATAATATTTTCATAAAATGTGTATGCATATGAAAGAATATTCATTTTTATAGGATACAATTAGGTAAGTCTTTGCTATGATTAAAGAACGGAGGGGAAAATGAAGCAGTCAGAGATCATTGAAGCGTTTCATGAAGGGCAGTGCATCGAAGCATATCGTGTTTTTGGTGCACATTTTGTGCATGATAATAATAAATCTCTAGTACGCTTTACGGTTTATGCACCACATGCGAGAAATGTAAGTGTGGTCGGTAGTTTTACGAACTGGGATGAGAATATGGTTCATATGGAACGGACTGGCCATAAAGGTGTATGGAGTGTTGTCATTGATCATGTGCAACAATGGGATATTTATAAATATCGTATTGAAGATGGTCACGGTAATATTCTTTATAAAGCGGACCCTTATGCTTTTTATAGTGAGACTCGTCCAGCTACGGCATCTAAGATATTCAATCTCGATCAATTGACGTGGTCAGATGAAGAATGGATGCGTACAAGGTCAAATAATTTAGATAGACCGATGTCGATTTATGAAGTATATGCTGGAGGTTGGAGGACGAATGGAGAATATCCATATACCTATGCACTTTTAGAAAAAAATTTAATACCTTATGTCAAAGAGATGGGGTTTACACATATTGAATTGATGCCTTTGAATGAATATCCATTTGATGGTTCTTGGGGGTATCAAGCAAGTGGATATTTTTCTTTGACATCTCGTTATGGAAATCCATATGAATTTGTATCTTTTGTGAATGCCTGTCATAGAGAAGGAATTGGTGTCATTATGGATATGGTTCCTGTGCATTTTGTAAAAGATTCATATGGATTACGATATTTTGATGGGGAACCATTATATGAATATGGAGATTCAGAAAATAGTGAGAGTCAGTGGGGAACGATGAATTTCAATCTATGGAAGGAAGAAGTTCGTTCATTTTTAATGAGTGCTGCTGCGTTCTGGTGTGATATCTATCACATGGATGGACTACGAATCGATGCGGTATCTAATATGATTTATTGGGGTGGCAATCGTGATCGTGGAACGAACGAAGGTTCGATAGCCTTTATGAAACGCATGAATTATTATTTAGAGAAGCATTTTCCACAAGTTATGAAGATTGCCGAAGATTCGAGCGATTATCCAAATGTGACGGGTAAGACCGTGGATGGAGGACTCGGATTTGATTATAAATGGGATCTTGGATGGATGAACGATACGTTGAAATATTACGCAACAGATACGTTATATCGTTTTTATGATCATCATAAGATTACCTTCTCTATGCACTATTTCAGTAGTGAACAATTCTTATTACCGTTAAGTCATGATGAGAACGTTCATGGAAAAAAGACAATTATCGATCGTATGTGGGGAGATTATGATGCAAAATTCTCTCAAGTACGTAATTTATATGCGTATATGTATGCACATCCAGGAAAAAAATTGAATTTTATGGGAAATGAGATTGCGTCATTTCGTGAATTTGATGAGAAGAGAGAATTGGATTGGATGTTATTACAATATCCAAGACATCGTGCATTTCAAGAATTCTTTCAGGATCTGAATCATCTCTATTGTGCACATTCTGCTTTCTATCAGAATGATTATAAAAAGAAGAATGGTTTTGGTTGGCTGAATGCGGATGATGCGAAAGAGAGTATCTATGCGTTCTATCGTGAAGATTCCAAAGAGAAGATTTTATGTATTATGAACTGTCGTCCGGAAGATTATCCGGCTTATACAGTGAAAGTGCCTTTTGCAGGGGCTTATCAGGAAATATTAAATACAGAAGATGAAAAATATGATGGTTGTGGAAAAGTCAATGCGAATCGTCTTGTTACTACGATGAGAGATGGAGAATCGTATCTGACCATGCATTTAGCACCATGGGCTACTATTTGGCTTCTGTATCAGAACTAGTGCGCTGTATTGTTGATATTTAACTAAATATTTATAGCTATTATAGCC
>CAUWDF010000038.1:0-15689 GCA_963557245.1 uncultured Bulleidia sp. | reverse complement strand
ATGGGAAAATCACATATGCACATTATGGAAAAAGTGCAGGGGATATTCCAGATGGGGAAGAAATTCTAAAACTTTTATCGTTTTGATAACAAAAAGAGATTTGCATCAAAGTGGTGTAGATCTCTTTTTTAGAATCCATACTGTTCATGGAACCAAGGTTCATCAAAGGAGTTCAGATGTGGACGAATTGTATTATGATAATAGTCTGTTGATTTGAAATCGTCAGAATACGACTCAAATTGGAAGGGACTGGTTGCTTCTTCGGTCACTGTACCTTCATTTGTCCAACACTCAGGACCAATCATATACCAAGTTGTACCATCGACTTCTTTTGTGTCAAAGATATTATAGTTACCAATAGGGAGTTCATATGAAGAATCCATATAACCGACAATTGGTGTAGTACCTGGATCAGAATAAGGAGTAAAGGTATAGGTTTCTTTTGAAATTGTAAGGGTCTTTCCTTTTGTAATCGTTAAGGAATGTAGAACGGTTGTAAATGGTTCATCATTTGGACTACCTTTTCCATGATCCACATAAGTCACAAAGATCGTGTCAGCTGGCCCATAACCAGCTGTATAAGCCTGGAAACATTCTTCTGTTTTATCCTCTTCCCCAAGGCATAAATAGTCATTATATTTTCGAGTTGCATAGATGCCATCCGCATTACAAGTAATTCCAATATATAAAGGATCTTCGATTGATTCATCATAATCGCATCCAAAGCCAACTGGATTGTAAGAATTTTACATTGATGTAAGGAGTCGGACTTGTGGTAGACGCAATGGGTTCCATACGAATCGTATGATCCACAGGCATGACGGGATTGGTCGTATGTTCGACTACATGCCAGCCTTCAGGAATTGTAAAAGAGAAGATTTCATCGTTATAGACTGTAGGTTCTGGATTTGGAACGACTTCTTCTTGTTCTGGTTCTTTTGTTGGTTCCGATACGGAAGAGACTTGTGGTTGTGGACTAGAACAGCCAATCAGCAGACTACATATAGTAGAAGTAAGAAAAAAATGGGGAAATGCCTTTTTAAATCGATTCATATTCCTTTCTATATTTGTATTTTAACACTACAGATTAGAGGGAATATAGATATAGAAGAAAATTGTAAAAATGAATGATTTGTTCGTTTCCTCCTCTATTTTGAAACGTATGAAACATACTTGTTAAATAATTATCAATTTGTATATAATGAATTTAGAGAGGTATTGAACCATGAAATATTTTAAATCATTGATTGCGTCATTGGTCGGTTTCAGCCTTTTAGCAGGTTGTACAAGTAAGCCTTCCAGTACGCCAAGTACAGATTCTTCTGTAAATGCTTATGATGTCGAAGACAGTGCAGATGTTGTTATTGTAGGTGGAGGCGGAACGGGTATGTCTGCAGCGCTAACAGCTGTTGAAAATGGTGCCGATAAAGTCATTATTGTTGAGAAGTTAGAGAATCTTGGTGGCTTTATGCGTACAAAGACAGGTCAGTTCTCGGCAGCTAATACAACTTTACAGAAGGAACAAGGTCTCACAGAAGATTCACCAGAACGTTATGAAGAAGAAATTAAGAAGTTTGCCAATATGAATGGTGGACATCCAATCGATTATTTGATTCACTCCTATGCAACGCATGCTACGGAAGCGTGGGAATGGGTCTATGACATGGGTGTAAAAGACTATCCATTTGTGACAGATGAAGAAGGAAACAAAGTTATTACAAATCCAGGACATATGCCATATGAATATAAGCGTACGTATGTACCTGTCCCAAAGGAAGACTCTAAGATAGCAAATCCTGTGATTGAAGTATTTGAAAAGAAAATAAATGAAGAAGATAAGATTGAAGTATATACAAATGTAGAAGGAAGAAAGCTCTTAGCAAATGACAAAGGACAGATCACAGGTGTAGAAGCAGTCGGTGAAGATGGTAAATCATATCATTTTACATCTAAGAATGGTGTCATTATGTCTACAGGTGGTTATGCTGCTAATCCGAAATTATTTGAACACTACGCTACAGATCTCAATAATTTATTATCTGCAGCTCTTTCCAGTGATGATGGATACGGTCTTAGAATGATGCAGGAAGTTGGTGCGGATATTACGGAAGAAGCAATGCATTGGATTGAGACATATCCAAAGGGATATCCAAATCCAAATAGTACAACACAAGGAACGAATATCTCAACAGGTACTTATTATACTGGTGGTATTTTAGTGAATAATGAAGGAAATCGATTTGTAAATGAATGTGCTTGGGATGATGAAGTTAGAAATGCTGCATTGAAGGCACAACCAGAGAGTGTTATGTATGAAATCTTCACGGATAAGATTTTAGAAGATACACAGGGAACATTACGTGGCGCATATGATTCCTTTAAAGTAGGTGGTACGCATCGTGATAAGTTAGTTAGTTCTCCTACATTGGAAGAGCTGGCAGAGAAATTAGGTATTCCTTCAGATGCTTTTGTGGAGACCGTCACAAAATATAATCAGGCGGTCGATGCTGGAGTTCCGGATGAATTCGGACGTGAATTTGTATCGAAGTCAGGAGAGAATCGCGTAGAAAAGGTTAATAAGATAGAAGGAACGATGTACTATGCCTTAAAGTTGCAGCCGATTGTTCTTTCAAGTCGTGGTGGTATTGCGGTCAATGATAAGAATCAAGTTATCAATGAAGAGGATCAAGTTATTCCAGGTCTGTATGCTGGTGGTGAAGTTGTAGGTCAGATGTGGGGTAAAACAATTGCGCCAGGTGTTGGTATGAATGGTGCGGTTACATGGGGTAGAATTACGGGAACCAATATTATGACGCTTCCAATGGAAGAAGGATATAAGGTTCATGAAGCAAGTAATATATTCCCAGAGGAGTTATTTGACTTAGATGATGTATCTTCTAGTTATGCAGGAAAAGATTATAAAGATCTGAAAGATGGCGAATATGAAGGTACTGCAGCAGGTATGAACGGGGAGGTAAAGGTCAAAGTTACCGTAAAAGGTAATAAGATTAATTCTGTAGAGGTCGTGGACCATAAGGAATCCGAAGGTGTCTCAGATCCAGCAATTGAAGATATTCCAGGCAAAGTCGTTGAGGCACAATCTACAAATGTAGATACTGTATCTGGAGCGACAGTTACTTCAAAGGCAATCCTTGGTGCAGTGGATGATGCATTGGGCAAAGAATAGAATTTGTTAGAGAATCAAAATATGAATAGATGAAAGGACTTGGTTTCTTGTTGCGCAAGGAATTAGGTCTTTTAAATTTTGGGGGACAGTTATGAGAAAGTATTTTTCTTTATAAAGGTTGGAAATGATCATGCTCAACTGTTAGAAATCGATATAGTATTTCAAGGAAAAATAATCTTTGAGTTTTTTGGTATTATGAATCATGTGTGATTTTCGTTGCTTTTATAGATGAATTTGATACATTGATGAAATGAGACTTTATTAGGAGATTCTTAATCAGTTTAGGGATAACATTTATGAAAGATAAAATTTAGAAAATATAATGAATTGATTAGTATATGTAGTTATGATTAATATAAGAAAATTAAATTGAGTGGTATTAAGCATATGAAAACAACGAAAGAAATAATATTTGAATTTGTACAAAAAGAATTAATGACAGATGAAAATTATAAAGATGGTATTAGTACGTTGGCTGTGGCAAATGAATTTAATCTTCAAAGATCAAACGTATCTACAATTCTAAATGAACTTGTAAAGGAAGAAAGATTACAAAAAACAAATACACGACCAGTATTATATAAATTGTTGCAGACAACGCAGGCATTATCCTATAGTGATGACAAAATATTGATTGGTTCAGAAGGCAGTTTGTCGAAAGCTTTACAAATTGCAAAAGCAGCTATTTTATATCCAAAGAATAGTTTAAATGTTTTGGTTTCAGCTAAACCTGGATGTGGTACTACTTATTTTGTATATATGATGTATCTATATGCAAAGCAGGCAAAAGTCTTTACAGATGATGCAATGTTTTTTAAAGTGAATTGTCGTCATTTTAAAGAAAATATTGATGAATTAGATGATCTTCTTTTTAAGACTGCAACAGGTGAGTTAGAAAAGAGTTATTTTGGCTTGGCAAAAGGCGGTATGCTGTTTATTGATAATGCAGATTTATTGAATGCTTATCAAAAAAATTTATTGTCAGATTTCTTAGAGACAGGAATTATATATTCGGAAGATAGAAAGAAAGTATTAGATTGTCATGATGTTTTTTTAGTTCTTTCGTGTAATCCTGGTTCTGAAGCGCAGATGAGCCAAAAAATCCCGATGGTTATTGAGCTGCCAGAATTGAAAGATCGTCCTCTTCAAGAGCGTTTAGATTTGATTAACTACTTTTTTACAATAGAAGCGAATAATGCGAAAAGAAATATTGAATTAAAGAGAGATGTATTAGAAGCATTACTTTTGGCTGATATTCCTCATAATATTAAGGGGTTAGAATTCGAAATTAAAAAAGCTTCAGCAACAGCATGTGTTCGTGTTATGGATACATCAGAAGCTAGCATTGAAGTTACCATAAGTGATTTGAATCAGGAGACGCAAAGAAGTTTAATTCGCATGCGAACACAGTCAAATGAAATATCACAATTATTAGGTACCCAAGAGTTATTTATATATGATTGCTCCCATGGATTTAAATCCTGTGTCGATATAAAATCAAAAGATTTATATGAAGAAATGAAGGAACAATATATAGAGCTTTCAAAGAGAGGAGTAAATGTAGAGACAATTCATGATGTAATCAATAATCATGTAACAAATCTATTTGAACAATATAAGTATTATCAAAGTTTTAATTCGACATATGATATTGAACAACTATCGAAAATCGTAGATTCGAAATTGATTCATCTTGTACAGAATTTAATGGGACAGTGTAAAGATCAATTACAAAGAGATTTTAAATCTCATGTATTTTATGGTCTTTGCTTACACATGAATTCTTTATTGACATTACCTCTTGATCATAAAAGAGTGGATAATGAGAAAGTTATTCATATTGTTCAAGATTATCCAAAGGAATATGCAATTTCATCACAATTTGCCCAAAAATTTGAAGAAGTCTTTGGTATTCATCTATCGATGGAAGAAATTGTTATTATTACAATGTTCTTACTGAAAGATGATGATAGTGTAGAAGTTAAGCCACAGCTTTTATATATTTTCCATGGAAATGGAATTGCTAGTTCTTTAAAAGAAGTAACAAATACACTTACCCATTGTAATAATGCTTATTCCTATGATTTGTTATTAGACAAGGATTCAAAAGATGCATTGGAAGAAATACGATCTTTAATTCTAAGAATTGATAATGGTGCTGGTGTCATTGTTATTTATGATATGGGATCTATTAAAACAATGCTTGATACGATTGCAGAGGAAAGTAATGTTAAGATACGTTATATTTATTTTCCAATTACATTAGTTGGTTTAGATGTTGCTAGAAAATGTATGCAAGAAGAGGATTTGGATTATATTTATCACACAACTGTAAGAGAAGTGTCGAATATGTTTATTCAAAAATCTTCACGTAAATCAGTTATTATTACGCTTTGTCATACAGGCGAAGGTGGAGCATATCAATTAAAACAATATATTGATCAATATTCTAAACTAGGAATGAAAACAATCCCATTTTCGATATCCAAACGTGATTTGTTAATTCAACAAATTATGGACTTGAAGAAAATATATAATATTCATTGTTTTGTTGGTACATATGATCCAAAATTAATGGGAATACCATTTATTTCAATGACTAAAATTTTTGAAAACAAACCAGAAGACTTAGATAAAATTTTAATGTTTGAACCACTACAGTCAAAACAGGTAGATTATTCTGCTGTATATTCTTTTTTGGAAGAACAATTTAAATGTATTTCAGTATCCAAGTTAAAGTCTGTATTACCATCCGTTATTGATCAGCTTGAAATCATTTATTCATTGAATGCGGATCAGAAGGTTGGCCTATTTGTTCATATAGCATGTTTATTAGAGAATTGTAAGCAAGGTGTACGAGGCGTGGCAGATAAAAAAACTGCTGAGGTTTTGAAAAACTACGAAGAAGATGTCAAAACTGTTTCAAAAATATTAAAGCCTTTAGAAAAGATGTTTAATCTTATCATTGATGATAACCAGATAGCAACGATTATTATGATTTTGAATCGTTTATAAAAATAAAAAAGCATATAGCATCATCGTTTTCGATGTATGCTATATGCTTTTATCCTTTTTGAGGAGTAGTCCTATGTTCAATAATTTCATTTCTCATATCATATAAAGTATGAGACATTCTTCCGAAGGTGATCCAACTGTGCCAAATTTGGTAAAGCTTATTTTTGTGTTCCATTTCATCATCTACTCCGCTAACAAATTCTTCGAAACTAATTTCAAGACCTTCTTTCTTTTCTATGGTTTCATATGTAACACGTATAAATGAAATTCCTGAATGCACTGTAGTTTGATAAATTTTGCCACGTTCATATTTATCGATAGAAATTTTGGAACGAGCTTTTGGATTTTCAAAAAAATATCCACTTTTAATATTCTTTTTGGTGATAGTGCGATTGGTTGTTTTCTGAATACTTTCTAGAAGCTTGTCCTCTAAGTAGTCATAAAACTCATCGGGTGTAATTTCAAATGTTCTAATTAATTTCATGACTGAATTATATCATGCACCAGTAATAAAAATTGAAGCATGCAAGAGAAATGGTCTACTTTGAATTTTGTATACATACTATAAATTAGATTAAACACTAGCAAAAATTATTCTAAAAAATATATACACTAGCAAAACTCCACGATAAAAATAGGTGTAATATACAGAAAATACTGTTTTATACACTAATAAAGTGTATAAATGTATAAAAATCAAGAAATGAAAGCGCTTTGACTAAGGGGGGGATTATACACTAGAGTATAGACAGAAAAAAGAAAGGGCTTACAAGCATGGCGGAAGAACATACAGAAGAGCTTACAGAAGAATCTAAAGAAGAATCAACAGAAATGATTTCATTTCAAATCATTGCGAATGCTGGTGATGCAAGATCCTATGCATTCCAGGCATTAGAGGAAGCTAAGCAAGGTCATTTTGCTGAAGCAGATGAATTGATGAAAAAATCGGAAGAGTCTTCTACATTAGCTCACAAAGCACAAACAGATTTGTTATTTAACGAAATGAATGGAAAACCAACACAAGTAAATGTATTACTTGTCCATTCTCAAGATCATTTGATGACAAGTATGCTTGCGCAAGAATTAATCAAAGAATTAATTGAATTGTACAAAAACAAATAAGGAGGAAAAAATCATGAAAATTTTATTAGTATGTGCAGGCGGAATGTCCACAGGTCTTTTAATGAAGAAGATGGAAGCGTATTGGAAAGAAAAGGGAGAAGATCATAAGATTAATGCCGTTGGTCTCTCTGAATATCAGGATGTGTACAAGGACTATGACATCATTCTTGCAGGTCCACAGGTAAGTTATCGCGTTAAGCAGATCCAGCAGGATACTGGATTACCTTGCGAACCAATTCCATCATTTGATTATGCAGTAGGAAACTGTAAGAATATCATGAAGATTGCAAATAAATTGTTTGCACAGAAATAATTGTAGTGAAAGAGGAAATATCATGGAAGGATTATTCAACAACCCGATAATGATCAAGTTGCAAGAATTTGGTCAGAAATTAGGGTCTAATAAATTCTTAAGCTCATTGCAAGGGGCAATGATGTCTTGTATGGCGCCAATTATGGTCGGTGCAATCTTTGCAATCATTTGTGCAGTGGGACCAATGCTTGGCTTGTTTGAAAATGGCGATGCAATTTATAATATGTTGTATCTTCCATATCATTTCACAATGGATCTGATTTCATTGTGGGTTGTTATTCTATTTGCTTATAACTATTCAAAAGCGATTGGTCTAAAATCTCCAGTGCTGTCATCTATTCAGACAACGATTTGTTTCTTATTGATTGCATGTACATGGGGAACAAATGAAGCTGGTAAAGCAGTAATTGATGTAACCTTCTTAGGTGCACAGGGAATGTTTATCAGTTTTGCAATTACATTTGTTGTTTGCCAGATTGAAAGATTCTGTCAGGAAAAGAATGTTCGCATTAAGATGCCGGATGTATGTCCACCATCTCTTGTTAACAGCTTCTCTGCAATTCTTCCATTAGCTTTTGCGCTGATTCCGTTATATGCTTTACAGTTAATTATTAATGCATGTACAGGTGGTGCTTTTGGAATTTGCTCGGGCTTTATGGCTATTCTTTCAGTTCCTTTAAATGCATTAGTTTCATTACCAGGTATGTTTATTTTGGTGCCTTTTGCTGCTATTCTTTGGTGCTTTGGTATCCATGGTACTTTAATTATTATGTCTGTATTAATGCCATTACAGATTCAGGCAATGACAAATAACGCTGCAGCATTTGCTGAAGGCGGATATGCAGCCTTAGTGTTCTATCCTGTAACTTTATTCGGTTGTATGGCTTATGCAGGTGGATCTGGTAATACATGGCCTCTTGTATTATTTGGATTAAAAGCGAAGTCAGAACAGATTCGTGCAGTATCTAAGATTTCTCTTGTTCCAGGCTGGTTTGGAATCAATGAGCCTGTAACATTTGGTATGCCGATTATGTATAATCCAATCTTATGTATTCCTTATGTTTTAAATATTATTGTAGTAATGATTATTACACTCTTTGCATATAAGATTGGCTTTATTGTTCCAGCTTTTGTCCCTATTATGACTTTAATGCCAATGGGATTTGCAGGATATCTTGGAACATTGCGTTGGCAGAATGCCTTATGGCCATATTTAGTGATGATTCCAGCAGGATTAGTTTGGTATCCATTCTTTAAGATTTACGATAATCAGTTATATAAGAAAGAACAGGAAGCTTTAGCAGCTGAGTCTGCACAGTAAAACTACTCGGCGTCAGCGTGAGTCGCTGGCGCCTCTATTAATTTTTAGGAGAAAAAATATGGGATTTAGAAAAGATTTTCTTTGGGGCGGCGCAACGGCTGCCAATCAATACGAAGGTGGTTGGAACGAAGGAGGTAAGGGAGTTAGTAGTGCAGATTGCTGTACAAGAGGCTCCCGTACAGAACCACGAAAAGTCACTTATAAAACAAGCGACGGTCAGGTTCATGCAGATCTAATGTTTGGATTAAATGCTCCAGAAGATGCTGAGTTCGGTTGTTTTGAAGGTTATGACTATCCAAGCCATAGGGCAAGTGATTTTTATCATCATTTTAAAGAAGATATCGCTTTGATGGGAGAAATGGGTTTTAAGACATTCCGTTTGTCTATTAATTGGACGCGTATTTTCCCATTAGGCTATGAAGAAAGACCAAATGAAGAAGGTTTAAAGTTTTATGATGAAGTATTTGATGAGTGTTTAAAGTATGGCATTAAACCTTTAGTCACACTTTCTCACTATGAAACTCCGGTTGGACTTACGAATAAATGGGGTTCATGGACTGATCCAAGAACTATTGATTGTTTTTGTCGTTATGTAAAGACAGTTGGAGAACGATATAAAGGAAAAGTTGAATATTGGCTTACATTTAATGAAATTAACTGTATTAAATTTGGAGGATGGATGGCGGCAGGTGTTCCAACACGTGATCCAAAAGCTATTGCAGAAGCAAGTAAAAATCAGCTGTTAGCAAGTGCGAGTGCTGTGCAAATTCTTCATGATATTGATTCGAATAATAAAGTAGGAAATATGATTGGATATGGAATGATGTACCCATATACATGTAATCCAAACGATGTTATGAAGTGTTGGGAATCCTTTAATGGTAGCTATTTCTTCTGTGATGTACAGGCTAGAGGTTACTACCCTGCTTATAAATTAAAAGAATATGAGAATACTGGTATTGACTTCGTTCTTAGTGAGGATGAAAAAGAAACCTTAAAGAAGGGAACAGTAGACTTTATTAGTTTCTCTTATTATATGTCAAATTGTGTATCTGTTGATCCAGATGTCGTTGCTAACCAGAGTGGAAATATGGTCTTTGGTGTAAAGAATCCATATTTAAAAGCTAGTGAATGGGGATGGCAGATTGATCCTGTTGGATTGCGTTTATCTTTAGATTATTTATATGATCGTTATCAGAAACCATTAATGATTGTTGAAAATGGACTTGGAGCACAAGATATTCTAGAAGATGGAACTGTTCATGACTCTTATCGTATTGATTATTTAAGAGATCATATTAAAGCAATGAAGGATGCTGTCGATATAGATGGTGTTGATTTATTAGGATATACCCCATGGGGATGCATTGATTTAGTCAGTGCATCTACAGGTGAAATGCATAAGCGTTATGGATTCGTATATATCGATTATCAGGATGATGGTTCTGGAGAAGGTGCAAGAATTAAAAAGGATTCCTTTAATTGGTATAAGCAAGTTATTGCATCGAATGGGGAAAATTTAGATTGAACTACAATTCAGGAAAGGAATATGATATGAGTTTTCCAAAAGAATTTTATTGGGGCGGTGCAACAGCTGCCAATCAATATGAAGGCGGATGGAATGAAGGTGGACGCGGTTTAGCTTTAACCGATGTTACAACAGGTGGTACAAAGGATATTCCACGCTATATTACATATCGTTTAGAAGATGGAACAGAAGGTAAGTATAATCGTTTTACTGGTAGATTACCAGAAAATGCTAAATTTGCAGTGTTAGATGATTGTTATTATCCAAATCATACAGGTACTGATTTCTATCATCATTATAAAGAAGACATTGCATTATTCGCCGAAATGGGATTTAACATGTTCCGTATGTCTATTGCATGGCCAAGAATTTATCCGAATGGAGATGATGAACAGCCAAACGCAGAAGGAATTAAGTTTTATCATGATGTTTTTAATGAACTTCATAAATATAATATTGAGCCGTTAGTTACTATTTCTCATTATGATGATCCATTGAATATTGAACAGAATTTAGGTGGATGGCAAAATCGTAATACGATTGGATTATATGAAAAGTACTGTCATACTATTTTTGAAGAGTATAAAGATGATGTAAAGTATTGGCTTACATTTAATGAAATTAATAGTGCTATCATGTTCGCTAGCATGGTGGAAAATGTGCCTCAAGATTATATGCATAGAGGGCTAACACAGTTACACCATCAGTTTGTTGCTAGTGCTAAGGTTGTGAAATATGCGCATGAGAAGTATCCACAATTTAAAATGGGCTGTATGATTGCGGGCCTAATCTCTTATCCTTTAACTTGTGATCCAAAAGATGTCCTTTTAACACAGCAGAAGATGCAAGAGTACTTCTATTATTCTGGAGATGTAATGGTAAGAGGTTATTATCCTTCTTATGCTAAAAAGATTTGGAAAAGATTTAACATGAATCCAGAATTCTTTGAAAAAGATGAAGAAATCTTAAGAGAAGGACATGTCGATTACTTTACATATAGTTATTATGCAACTAGTTGTGAAACAACTCATAAAGATATGAGAAGAGATGGGGCAGGTAACCTCTCTATGGGGTATAAAAACGATTATATTAAATATTCCGAATGGGGGTGGGGCATGGATCCAGATGGATTGAGATATTCCTTAAATGAAATTTATGATCGTTATCAAGTACCTATTATGGTTGTGGAAAATGGCCTAGGTGCAATAGATACATTAGAGGCGGATCATACGATTCACGATCCATATCGCATTGAGTATATGAAAGCACATGTTAAGGCGATGGAGGAAGCTCTTGCAGATGGTGTTGATTTAATTGCATATACACCATGGGGATGTATTGATTTAGTGAGTGCAGGAACAGGTGAAATGCGAAAACGTTATGGATTTATTTATGTCGATATCGATGATGCAGGAAATGGTACTCTAAATCGTTATCGTAAAGATAGTTTCTATTGGTACAAAAAGTGTATTACATCCAATGGTGAAGATTTAGATTAAATAATTTAAATGAGGATAAGTAAATAATATGAGTTTCCCAAAGAATTTTTTATGGGGTGGTGCAACAGCTGCCAATCAGTATGAAGGTGGATGGAATGAAGGCGGTAAAGGAATTAGCACAAGTGATACCGTTACAAATGGTTCTCATACTGTTCCACGTCGTGTGACTTGGAAAAATCCAGTGACAGGTGAAACGGGAAGTTCACCAATGAGTTTTTCAAATAAAGATATTCATTTTATACCAGACGGTGCAGAACCTGCAATTTTGGATGGGGAATATTATCCAAGTCATGTAGCAACGGATTTTTATCATCACTATAAAGAAGATATTGCATTAATGGCAGAAATGGGATTTAAGACATTCCGTCTTTCCATTAACTGGGCAAGAATCTTTCCGAATGGAGATGATGAGCAGCCAAATGAAGAAGGCTTAAAGTTCTATGATGAAGTATTTGATGAATGTAAGAAATATAACATTGAACCATTAGTGACTCTTTCTCATTATGAGACACCAGTTCATTTGACCATTCAGTATGGTGGATGGATTAATAGAAAGTGCATTGATTTCTTTGTTAAATATGCAGAAACAGTCATTCAACGTTATATTGGAAAAGTAAAATATTATCTGACATTTAATGAAATTAATATGATGTCCATGATGCCATATTTTGCAGGTGGTGTAGTTGATTTTAGTGATCAGGCCAAAGCACAAGGAGCTCATAACCAGTTTGTAGCTAGTGCTAAAGTTGTAAAGTTTGCACATGAAAATTACCCCGAAGTTAAGATTGGGCAAATGTTAGCATATGGTCCTGTATATACCTATACATGTGATCCAGCCGATCAGATTATGGCAATGGAAAGACAACAGAATACACTGTGGTATTCCGATGTTCAGACTGGTGGAAGATATCCAGAATATAAATTAAAGGAATATGAACGTAAGGGTATTAAGTTAGAAGACTGTCCAGAAGATTATGAATTATTAGAAAAATATTCTGCAGATTTCTTGAGCTTTTCGTGTTATGGAAGTAATACTGTTACAACACACAATGATATAAAAGACGAAGATGGCGGAAATTTCACAATGGGTGTAAAGAATCCATACTTGAAGACGAACGCATGGGGTTGGGCAACAGATCCAGCATGCTTACGCCTTGCATGTAATACCCTGTATTATCGCTATCATAAACCAGTATGGATTGTAGAAAATGGAATTGGATGGGACGATAAGTTAGAAGCAGATCATACTGTTCATGATGACTATCGAATTGATTATTTACGTCAAAATATTCAATCTATGGACGATGCAATCAATAAAGATGGTGTTGATTTAATGGGATACACAATGTGGGGCTGTATTGATCTTGTTAGTGCAGGAACAGGTGAAATGCGTAAACGTTATGGATTTGTATATGTTGATAGAAATGATTCGGGTGAAGGCACATTAAATCGTTATAAGAAAGATAGTTTCTATTGGTATAAGAAAGTAATTGCTTCACAGGGAGAAGATCTCGATTGAAAAGAAGGTGAAATTATGAGTTTTCCAAAGGATTTTTTATGGGGTGCATCTAGTAGTAGCGCTCAGGTAGAAGGTGGTTTTGATTGTGACGGGAAGGGGCCTACAACATGGGATGATGACAAGAAAAAGATAAATCCTGGATGTTGTTCTTTCCGTTATGCTTCTGATTTTTATCATCACTATAAAGAAGATATTGCTCTGATGGCTGAAATGGGCTTTAAAGTATTTCGAATGAGTATTGCGTGGGCAAGAATTATTCCGGATGGAGATGGAGAAGTGAATCCAAAAGGAATCGAATTTTACCATAATGTATTCCGTGAATTACATAAATATGGAATTGAACCACTTGTGACAATTTATCATTTCGATTTACCATCTGCATTACAGGAAAAATATGGCGGATGGAAGAGTCGCAAATGTGGGGAAGCCTATGTACGTTATTGTAAGATTTTGTTTGAGAATTTTAAGGATGAAGTACATTATTGGCTCACAAATAATGAATATAATGTAACTATTTATTATGGTGCTCTCGATATGCTGACAGGACAGCCAAATGATCAGAGTGAATTATATACATCTGGACATATTCAGTTAGTTGCAATGGCAGAAGCAATGCAGTTATGTCATGAAATGTGTCCGGATGCAAAGATTGGTCCTGCTCCAAATTTGGCGGCTTGTTATCCTGCTACAAGTGATCCACGAGATACTTTGGCTGCCATGAATATGGAAGATCTTCGTAATAATATGTGGGTAGATCCTTTAGTATTTGGAGAATATCCAAAGTCTATTGAACAGTATTTTAAATTAAATGATATTCATATGGACATTCAGCCAGGTGATATGGAAATCTTAAAGAACGCAAAGCCTGACTTCATTGGTTTTAATTGTTATTTAAACGAAACGATTGAGCATCTTGATTACTATAAGATAGATTGGTCTGCATTAATTGGTTCAGATAATCGAAATATGAGCTATTTGACAAAGTTATCTGAAAAGCCTGGAGTAGGTAAGGGTGTATCCAATCCAAATTTATGGACAGGAGAAGATGGTCATCACTTTGATCCATATTGTATTCGCGTAACAGCTAGAAAGTTAACGGATCGTTATCATTTACCACTGATTATTACAGAAAATGGATATGGTAGACCGGATACTTTAGAGCCAGATGGTACAGTTCATGATTCTTATCGTATTGAACATTTAAGAGGAATGATTCAGGAGATGTCCAAAGGTATTGATGAAGGTGCATTGTTGTTTGGTTATTGTCCATGGAGTGCAATGGATCTTGTCAGTACACGCGAAGGTATCTCTAAACGCTATGGTTTTATTTATGTAGATCGTGATGAAGATGATGAAAAGGCTAAGACTGCAGAAATGAAACGTTATCGCAAAGATAGTTTCTATTGGTATAAGAAAGTTATCGCTTCTAATGGAGAAGATTTAGATTAAACATTATAAATGTTTTGAGGTATGGTTCATGAGTTTGGTTGTAAATATTTATTATTCTTCTACAAATGGGAAAGTACAAAAATTTGTGCAAGAAATGGAAGAAAGTGGAATTGCTAATCGTATCCGAAATGAACAAGGTAATGAAAAATATGAATATTTTCAATCTATAAAAGATCTGGAAACAGTATTGTTGTTGGATCAATGGAAAAATCAAGAAGCACTTGATTTACATCATGCCTCACCAATGATGAAGGAATTAGCGTTATTACGAGAAAAATATGATATCCATATGCGCGTAGAAACGATGACGCTGAATGATAATGAAGTGGATAGAAAATATATTCGAGAGTAACAATTTATAATATGTAATAAGAGTTAAAGATGTATATAAAAGACCTCCTTGTATACTGCTGTACGTAGTATGTGACTACGACAGTGGTAATGAGGAGGTTTTTGCTTTATACAAATTAGAAATTTTTATCTCATAATTGAGTTGAATATATAAATAGATAGCTCAGCTACATGATTTAGAACATAAATTTTCCCCTTGAAATTATTCAAATAGGATTGTTTTTTTGTTATAGATATGGCGGATTGTTTACTGATTATCATACTAGATAGAGAGGTTTGAATTTTGGCGATTTTCAAGTGTTTAATGAAATGTTAAATTCAAGTGTTTTGTGTAGATGAATTATCATTTTAAGTGCAACACTTATAAAAAATAAAAGTCCATGAA
>CAUWDF010000037.1:0-16005 GCA_963557245.1 uncultured Bulleidia sp. | reverse complement strand
GACTTTTATTTTTTATAAGTGTTGCACTTAAAATGATAATTCATCTACAAAAAAAGCTCAATAAATGAGCTTCTCTTATATTAAACATAGAATACACGACCAGGACGTATCGGATGAGCATCCGGATTTGTATCTGAAACACCAATAATACAATTTCCGATTCCTTCATAATCTCCTGCTATGCCTTGGTGCTTCAGCCATTCTTTTCCTTCTGGGCAATCGAACATTTCCTTAGCACGATGAATCCAGCAGCTACCAAGACCAAAAGAATGAGCAGCTAACATCAAATTTTCCATAACCAGACTACCATCATACACATGATTCAAATTGTTTTTATCCGCAAGTACGACCAATACAACTGGAGCACCATAAAATGGATCTGAATCCGTCCCCATAATATCTGCATTCCATTTAGCCAATCGATCTCGTTCCGTTTTAGAGGTTACAACAATAATTATCGGAGACTGTCTGTTTAAAGAACTAGGTGCTCTTAAACCTGCTTCAATAATTTGATCAAGTATCTCTTTGGATATCGGATCACTTTTATATTTCTTTACACTTCTTCTTGTTAAGATAGTTGAAAACGTCTCATTGTTCATATATTATCTCCCTTTAACGATATCTTTTCTTTGTTGTTTTTTTATTTAAGTCTTTCTTAACTAAAAGAGCTACCGTCTCAACACTCTTCGTGAAAGAGAACATATCAACTGGCTGAACATTCTTTATAGTATACTGCTTCTTTACTACTTCAAGATCTCTTGCTTGTGTTGTAGGATTACAAGAAATATAGATAATCTTTTTAGGACCTAATTCATTTAATGCCTGCATAAAAGATTCAGAGAACCCATTACGTGGTGGATCTAAGAAGACAACGTCTGGTGTATCGATTAAATCATGTATGAACTCTTCGCCATCTGCAGCAATAAATTCAGCATTGTGGATTCCATTTCGTTTCGCATTACCAACAGCATCTCGGATAGACTGCGCATTGATTTCAACACCTAAAACATAACGTGCCTGTTTGGCTGCTAATAAAGAAATTGTACCAATTCCACAACACATATCTAAGACAGTATCTGTCTTTTTCAACTGTGCAAAATTCAATGCTGTTTCATATAATTTTTCTGTCTGTACGGGATTCACCTGATAGAACGTATGAGCGGAAATTCGGAATGAAATTCCATCTATCATATCTGTAATATAACCAGGTCCAAACAGTACACGATCCTTCTCACCAAGAACCATAGAAGTATTTTCTCTGTTCCAATTCAAAATAACAGTTGTAATTTCAGGATGCTTTTGACGTAAACGACGTACAAATTCATGTGAGCCTGGAAGCTCTTTAGAGCCGATTACAAGAACTAATAAAACCTCCCCTGTCGCATGAGAAACTCGAATATAAGCATGACGAAGAACACCTCTTCCTGTATCTTCATCATATGACTCAATGTGCATATCCGTAGCTATCCTACAGATTGTCTGTAAAATTAAATTTGCTTTTACATGCTGAATCAAACACATTTTTGAGTCAACAATACGATGCGTATTTTCTTCATATAGACCGGCTAAAATTTTTCCTTCTTTGCCATGGTCAAAAGTTGCATACACTTTATGACGATAATGATAAGGATCTTCCATTCCTATAACAGATGATACTTTAATCTGTGGGTACAGATCCTGCACATAATCATGTTTGAAACGGAGCTGTTCATCATACTCTGTTTGAATATATGCACATCCTCCACAATTTTGATACACTGGACAATATTTCATAATTTTATCTCACTTAATGCATGTACTGTATTTGCATTAATCTCCTTTAATCTTTCATAAGACTGATGACCGTTGGCTACTAATATAATATTTTTAACACCGATAGCTTCTGCTGTCTCTTGATCAGCTGTTGTATCTCCAAAATAAATACAATCCTCAGGATGGATACCTGTACGCTCCATCCAATCTTTTGCTATTGCAATTTTTGAGCCACCAAGTAAATTATCAATCCCCATAATCTCTTCAAAGTACTTTGATACACCTAAAATATCACATTGTTCATGTAATGCTTTATCCTCACAAGAAGATAAAATCACGCACCGATCATGATGGGAATGCATTTCTTCTAATATTTCTATAACACCTTCGCATAATGGTGCTCTCGAAAATTTTTTCTGATAGATCTCGTTGAACTCTTCTGCCACATCATCAAACGATTCATCTTCAAATGTATATCCAATCATACGATAATATTTTTTCATCGGGAAAGTAAACATAGAACGATATTGTTCAATTGAATACCCAGCAGTAAGTCCTCTTTTTTCAAGCATTTCATTTTCAACCTCTACAGAAATAAGAGTATCATCAATAATTGTTCCATTATAGTCCCAAATATAAGTCGTCATTATCGTACCTTTCAAACTTTTTTGTTTTATCGACTATGCATTTATACACTTTATTACAGTGTCGGTCAAGACTTTCCATCGATTCCTTTACTATAGAACTACTTAATACAGAAAGAAAAAGATTCCTGTTATATACAAGAATCTTTAATATTTATTATTCAACTGTTAAAGATGTGATATGTGGATTGATGCCTTCATACCAATAAAGGAAACCTTCCGCATTAATCTTATCTCCAACCTTTAATGCTTCAACAGCCTTATAAACATCTGTAGAAGAATCTGTTAAGTAACTCTCTACTGTAAACGTCATTGTGTTAGTTCCATCCGAAACTTTGAAGTATAAGTCATCACCCTGTGTACCAGAACCATCATAGTTATATGTAAAAGCATTACCATCATCGGAAGCAACAACTTCATATCCCTTGACAGAGAACTTCTGGTTCATATACTTCTTGGCTTCATCTTCATTTCCAAGAACATCTGTTAAATCTTCGGCATCTGCAACCCAGTTACCATCTTCAATTGTATAGGACGCATCCGAGCCATCGATTTCAACTTCACCGTTAAATTCTGTTTTATAACCCTTGACCTGGACTTTCTGGCCTTCTGCCATTTTCTTATAATCATCTTCTGTGATATTGATGTTGTAAACAAAATAAGCTCCATCTAGGTCCTGAAGATATAATGTAGCTTTCCCTTTTCCTTCATCTTCCCAATAGCTCTGTTTTGCCTGTACATAACCTTCAACAGTTACTTCATCATCAACTTTAGCTGCTTCATACTCTGCGTAAGACATAACCCCTTCAGACTTTGCAGCTGGATCTTCCTTTACAGAAGAAGCCTCTTCCTTTGAAGAATCTACAACAGAAGTGGTTTCTGCTGGTTTAGAACAACCAGCTAAAAGAAGTGCTGTTGCCATAACTCCGGCAAGTAATTTTTTCATATTCTTTCCCTCCAAGAAATATAGTCAAAATGACCATATATATTATACCATAGTTTTTCTTTACGCGTTCATTTAGTTTGTTTTTTTGTGTTTTTTCGGATTAAAGAAATAAATCAGTATACCAATCCAAATAACGATCAAAATTCCAATCAATGCCTTACTCTCCATTGGTAATGTACCTAAGTCTTTCGAAATCGCATCTTTGTTGTTTTGCTTTATCTGATTTAAACGATATAGCGATGTTACATCCTCAAACGTTTCTTCAAAAAATGCATCATTGATTTCTTTGTGACGTCTCGTTGCTTTAACCGTATCTTCAACCAGTTCACCAGCTGCATTGCGCAACGATGCAGATCCATTAAATACTGGTGTTACAAATGTATGATCAATATGATTCAAAAGCAATTTTGTCGCTTCAATCTTTACATCATAATGCGTTGTATCATCGGTTCCTTCTGCTGCTAAATAGTCTTTATATTCCTGCGCATTCTGTGCTTTTGATGTGATTGGAACATAACCTTCTGTTTCCGCATATGGAATCTGAACATCATTTGTTAAAAGATATTGGGTGAAAAGCCAGGAAGCAAGAACTTCTTGTGGATCTTTTTTATTAAAGAGACAAATACTTGGTCCTTGTGACATCATCTTCGGATTCGATACATCAAACTGCGGAACAGGATATACACCTGTATGAAAATCCACAAATGCCTCCTCACTAATATCCGATAGTGGCGCATGAGACCCCATCCAAGTTGCACCTGCTGTGGAATCAATGGCAAAAATACACTGTCCTGCATTTAAAAAGTTGGCAGGATAACCGGATATATGGAATGTTGAAAAAGCACCTGTGGCAGCATGGTTACTAATTGTTTCCAAAAGATTTTTTGTAGTATCATTAAAAATTTCTACGTTACCATCTTCATCCGAATAACCAGCATTTTTCTGTTTCAACATTGTAATCATCATATTGTCCGTCGATTTATAAATAAAAGGAATCATAACATTTTGGCCATTGACAACATATGTTCCATCAGAATTCTGTGCCATTGCAGCTTCAGAAACTTCCCATATAAAATCCCAAGTCAATTCTTCTGGCATTTCAAAACCAAGAGCACGTACATAATCCTCGTTGACATAGCATGCTTCGGTAGAACGCATGAATGGAAGTGCATACTGTTTTCTATTTAAAACGCCTTCTTCTAAATAAGCAGGAATAATATCCTCTTTCTTAGGTGAATCGAATGGAACTTCACTTCCTCCAAAACCATATGCAGTGTTATCCATAAGTGTACCTAGATCAACAACTGTATCTGCTCCTGTTAAATATGTAGCAATATGATCAGGATAAGTTATACAAACATTTGGGGTTGTATTGGTAGCAATATTCGTAATTACATCGTTATAAATTGTTCCATAGTTCGTATAAAGACGAATCGTTACATGAATATTTGGATAAAGTTTCTCAAAATCATGAATCGCTTTTTCATAAATATTTGTCTGTGTCTTATTGGTATCATTTTTTGCCCAAAATGTAATTTCATAGTCGCGACTTGTATCAAATTTTTCTGGTACGACAAAATCTGTCGTTTTACCTGCATTATGACATCCTGTTAAAGAAATCAGAAGACTAAAACAGACACAGAAACGAAGCATTGTTCGGAGTAGTGTTTTCATCCTTTGTTACCTCCTCTTGAAACACCTTCCATAATCTTATGTCGGAAAATTAAAAATAAGACAATCAAAGGTACAGAAATAACAACGACAGCTGCCATCATAGCAGGTATATTTTCTCGTCCAAAGCCATTTTCACGAATTGCCTGAATACCATTGGATACAAGAAAGTATGCTTCATTATCTGTAATCAGACGTGGCCATACATAAGAATTCCAACATTCAATGACCTTTAAAATCAAGATTGTCACAATTGTTGGACGAGCAATAGGAACCATTACTTTTAACAAAAACTTTAAGTCACTTGTACCATCAACCTTTGCAGCTTTATATAATTCATCCGGTATTTGCTCAAAGTTCTCTTTTAGCAAATAGATATAGAAAATGGAAGTAACCGAAGGTAATATAAGACCAGTAAAAGTATTACGGAATCCAAGGTTCGTAATTGTAATAAAATTTGTAATAATGACAAGCTCATTCGGAATCATCATTAAACTCAGTAAAAGAGTAAAAGCAATATTCTTTCCTTTAAAGCGTAAACGTGCAAATGCATATGCTGCCAAAACTGTCACAACCATCATGATAGCAACGGTAAGGATTGTAAATATAACTGTATTTAAAAAGTATCTTCCTAAAGGCTCCTCTGTAAATGCACTAATATAATTTTCTAAAGTTGGTTCTGTTGTGTATAACTTTGGAATATATTCTGCATTATAAGATCCATAACCTTTAACGGATGTCAATATCATCCAATAAAATGGAAATAGAACAACAATAGCCCAAATTATCAAAAGAATATAAGTAAGAATATTTCGTACTTTATTTTTTCTTCTGACCTGTTCTTCTAATTTTTTTAGTGTATCGTTTTCCATACTCCTCCTATTGCATGACTGTACTGTTCTTATTTCGACTTACAATTAAATTTATGACTGTAATTGTAAAAACAATAGCAAATAAAATAAGAGCAGCTGCCGAAGCATATCCTGGATATCCTCCAGAATCTCCATATAGCATGTCATACACATATCCAACAATTGTATTCATTCCAGCTTCATTAAGATTCGAGCCAAAAATAGCTACTTCGTCCGAATATGCTTTAAAAGCTCCTATGAACCCTGTAATTACCAGATAGAAAATTGTTGGACGGATCATTGGTAAAGTAATTTTTCGAAATATCCTTTGTGGGGAAGCTCCATCGATACGCGCGGCACGATATAGATTTTCATCTACACTTGCCAATGCGGATGTTAAGATCAATATCTTGAAAGGAAGTACAATCCAAATTGTATAAAAACAAATCACAAACATTTTTGCCCAATAAGGTCCTTCCAAGAAATCTACACCTTGAAACCCCAAAAACTGAATCAGAACATTTACAAAGCCATCACTATAAGGTGTCTTTTTAAATAAAATCATAAAAACAAGTCCAACAGCTAAAGTATTTGTTACATAAGGTAGAAAAAACACTGTCTGAAAGAAATCTTTTAGTTTCTGAATACGGTTCAATCCAAGAGCAATCAATAATGCAATACCAGTCGATAATGGGACTGTAATTGCAACTATCAAAATTGTATTTTTCAATGCTTGTATAAAATAAGGATCATGAAGTACATAGGAAAAATTATAAAGACCTGTCCCAAAATATGTTTGAGAAGCACTATTATATCCTTCTTGAAAAGAATAAACGACTACATCAAACAATGGATAAATCATAAATACAGCTAAGAAAAGAAAAGCTGGAAGGAGATATAACCACGGCTTTAATGAACTTTTCTTTTTCATATGTTCACTCCAAATGGAATTCTTTCACCCTGTTCCGAATTAGCAAATAAGAAAACTTTTTTCGGTTTTAAAGAAAAACGAACTTCACCATTTTTTACATCTACATTTTCGTCAGCGGAAATAATAGAACGAATTGACTTTCCCTGCATACCATCATGTTCTGAAATAATAGAAGTATCTCTGCCCATAATTTCAATATTTTTCATATGACATACAAAAGGTCCATTCGCATCTAATATAAATCCTTCCGGTCGAATTCCAACCATAACGAACCCATCCGCTGCCCCTGGAACAGCAAGAATCTGATCCTCTCCAATCCATAACATTGAGCCTTTTACCTTTCCTTCAAAGACATTGATAGCTGGTGTGCCGAGGAACTTTGCAACGAAAAGGTTGACTGGATTATCATATACATCCTGTGGACGTCCAATCTGCTGAATTACTCCGGAATTCATCACAACACAATAATCCGAAATAGACATAGCTTCTTCTTGATCATGTGTTACAAATACAGTTGTAATCTTAGTCTCTTTTTGAATACGACGAATCTCTTCACGAGTCTGTAAACGTAAGCGAGCATCCAGATTTGAAAGTGGCTCATCTAACAACAGAACTTTTGGCATCTTGACTAATGCTCTTGCAATAGCAACACGCTGTTGCTGACCACCAGATAACTCTTTCGGATGACGATCCATTAACATATCAATCTGCACTAAAGAAGCCGCTTCTGCAGCTCTCTTTTCCATCTCTTCTTTGGACAATTTATCTTTTCCTTTAAAATTTTGTAATGGGAAAAGAATGTTCTCTCTGACTGTAAGATGAGGATACAATGCATAACTCTGAAAGACCATACCAACTCCACGATTTTCTGGTGGTAGATTTGTAACATCTTCATTACCGAAATAGATATGACCTTCGGTCGGTCTTTCCAAACCGCAGATCATATTTAATGTCGTACTCTTACCACATCCAGATGGCCCTAATAAACTTACTAACTTTCCATCCGGAATTTCAAAGTCAAAATTAGAAACAGCAACAACATCTTCTACTGCTTTTTTATTTCGATTCGGAAATTTTTTTGTGAGATGTTCTAATTTAATATTCATATTTCTCCCTTTATGCCTGCTTTATAATATTTATCCATAGATCGACAGAAGCATCCGAAGGCATACGCCAATCCCCTCTTGGTGATAATGTAACGGAACCAATCTTTGGTCCATCTGGTAAACAAGAACGTTTGAATTGCTGATGGAAGAATCTTTGAAAAAAACGAATCGCAGCGGAACGTACTTGCTCTTTATCAAGTTCTGAATAAGCTACCATTGCCATTGCCATAATCTTATCTGGTGCAAACCCATAACGCATGACCCAATATAAGAAAAAGTCATTGAGATCATACTTTCCAATCTTTTCTTCTGTTTTCTGTACAATCGCACCATGATTGGATGGCGTAAGTTCTGGCGAAATAGGTGTCTCAACAATAGAAATCAGAACATTTTTCAGTCTCTCATCACCACAATTTTCCGCATATGTACGACATATAAACTGAACAAGTGTCTTTGGTACAGAACTATTAACACCATACATTGACATATGGTCACCGTTATATGTGCACCATCCAAGAGCTAATTCAGAAAGATCTCCTGTTCCTACAACAAGACCATTTTCCATATTTGCAATATCCATCAAAATATAGGTACGCATACGAGCCTGCGCATTTTCATAGGCTATATCACCTTCTCCTTGGTACGTCTGTGGATGACCAATAATCTGCAAATGCGCACTAACTTCTTTGCCAATTGGAGCTTCTCTTACATCTTCTGTCAAAGCATGCATTAATGCCAAGGCATTCTCATATGTATGGGAAGATGTATTTCCTTCGTTTGGCATTGTAACAGCAATGATATGAATCTTAGGTTCGATTTTTTTTGCTTCATGACATACCAAAAGAGCTAAGGTAGAATCCAATCCACCAGAAATTCCAATAACAAGATTATATATATGAGAAGAACGTACCCTTGTTGCAAGACCATTTGCTTGAATACGTAATATTTCTTTGCAACGTTCTGCCCTTCCTGCTTCATCCATTGGAACAAATGGCATTCTAGAAGGAACCCGATTCTCTTTTTGCAATATAGAAGCATATGCTTCTACAGATATTTCTTGCTCTTGTCCGACCCATTGAACAGAAACAGGAACATGTCGATACCATGCATTATCTTCGGACACAAAAGTGGATTGATGATAACGATTATGATTGATTGCATCTAAATCAATCAAAGCTGTTTCAACATGATCCAATGCCGGGAAAATACATTCCGCTTGTAGAACACCATTTTCTGCAATCATACAATGTCCACTGAACACAAGATCAGTTGAGGATTCTTCTGTACCACTAGAAGCATACACATATGCACAATAACAAGAAGCACTCTGCTGTTCCACAAGAGCACGACGATATCGTTGCTTACCAATAATTTCATCGGAAGCGGATAAATTGACTATTATATTTGCACCTGCAAGACATGCATGTGTACTTGGTTTATCCGCTACCCAAAGATCTTCGCAGATATCTGCGCCAATCAATATTCCATTATCTCCTTCCGCAAGAATATCAATACCAAATGGTACCATCTCCCCACATAATTCGATTTTTCTACCGACAACTACTTTTCCAGATGTAAACCATCTTGATTCATAAAATTCAGAATAGGTCGGAATAAATGTTTTTGGGATTACAGCATCAATTTTTCCTTCACTAATAAACGCCATGCAGTTATAAATTGCATTCTCAAAGCGTAACGGAAGGCCAATAGCAACTGTCACCCCATTTATCGATTCAGTTGCTTCTGCAACCATTCCCAGTGCACGTAATGTCGCATCTAATAAACAATCCTGCTGAAACAAATCGCCACATGTATATCCCGTTAATGATAACTCTGGAAATACAAGAAGACCACAATCGATATGCCCATGAATCAATTGAATGATTCGGGCTGCGTTATATTCGGGATCTGCCACTCGCAATGAAGGAACAGCAGCTCCTACTTTAATCATCTGATTCTTCATAATTTACTGTTTCCAAAATGTATTTTTCTAATCCATCAAGCTCTTCTGGTACCATTTTCTTTAATTCCTTTAGAGCTATGACTGCCTTCCAATAACGATCTCGTACTTCTGTCGAAGAAAGTCTTCGATAGGTTTTTGGAGTATGAACAATCTGAATACAATCTGCCCATTGTGATAGAAATGGATTCAGCTGAATTTCCTGTTCACATTCATCCTCGTAACGTGTCATACAGACAATTCCGTACTCACGTAGAATCTCTGGAACATATTTCCATTTATCTGCAAACTCAAAAAGTTTATCTGAGCCAAACAAAAGATGACATTGAAAGCCTTTTGCAGCAAGATGCTGCAACGTAATATAGGAACGAGGTTGTTCCTTAGCGCATATCTCAAAATCCGAAACTTCCATCCAGTCATTTTTTTTAGCAATCTCTTGTAACATCTCAAGACGTACATCATCCGCAAAAGCACTGTCTTTTTTCTGCTCATCACGGATATAACTCTGCTTGGTTGGAACAAAAATTACTTTTTCGCAATTTGTCTGTAACATTGCTTCTTTCGCAAGAGCAATATGAGCAATTGTAGGAGGGTTAAATGCTCCTCCGAACATCAGAGCCGATATCAAAGGTTACCTCCGTGTAGCTTCTGATACATTTCTTCACGAAGCGCATACACCTTTTCTGTTAGATCGACATAGTGACGATGCGGAACTTCTGGACGTAGTTCTGATTCCCAAATATGATTTTCTAGCTGATCCTTAATATAAAGTTTCTTTTCCTGAATCGTAGGTAATTTCATCGCTAATTCGCCATTAATAATATGAGGCACAAGAAGTTTTTCAACCTTGATAGGTGCAATCTTTCTAGACTTATGGAAAGCATCTGGATTCATGTCATATACTGTGATTTCTTGACCGACTTCAATCGTTTCATCATCTAATGAAATAATATCTGCCTGCCCTTGATCAAATTCATCATAAATACGCCAAGCCATCAACTTACCTGGAATAATTGCTTTTGATGCAGAATCGGAACACTTCATTCTAGGAGAATAAGAACCATCCGTTTCTTTAACCGCAACAAGTTTATAGACACCACCAAATACAGGCGAGGAAGAAGAGGTAATCAACTTTTCTCCGACACCATAAGAATCGAAATGAGCATCTTCAAATGTTTCCATATCAGACATCTTCTTTTCATCTAATGCATTGGATGCTACTAACTTGACATAGCTCTTACCACAAGCATCTAGTCTCTTACGTAGCTTCTTATAACCGCGAGCTAAATCTCCAGAGTCAATACGCGCAGATTTAACACGCTTATTTGGATCATTTGGATATTTTTCAATCAAATAATCATCAATCTTTATTAAGTTTGGAAGCCCACTTTCTAGAATGTTATATGTATCTAAAAGTAACGAAACATTATCAGGATATGTATCTGCATATGCTTTAAATGCCGCATATTCATCTCCATAGAATTCAATAAAAGAGTGTGCAATTGTACCAACTGCTTTCACGTCGGAACCATACTTCATTTCTGCCAGACAATCAGCTGTGCCTACACAACCGCCAAGAACCGCCGCATAGGCACCTTCATTACCTGCATCCGCACCTTGTGCACGACGTGTCCCAAACTCCATAACATTTCGTGGACGATGAGTAGAAAGACCCGAAATCTTTGTAGCTTTTGTTGCAATCAAAGAATGAAAATTAATTGTTTGTAACAGATAGGTTTCAATCAGTATTGCACCGACCATATCACATTCTACACGTACCATAGGAACCTGTGGGTAACAGACAGTACCTTCTTTTAATGCATATAAGTTTCCCTTCCAACGATAGGTTCTTAAATATTCCAAGAATGCATCAGACATACCTTTTGTCTTTAAGTATTTTAAATCCTGATCATTAAAATGATATTCACGTAAGAACTTAACTAACTGATGTTGACCACAAGAAATAGAATAACCACCATTATCAGGATTCTCACGAAAAAACATATCAAATACCATAACAGTATCTTTAAAACCATGTAAGAACAGACAATTCGCCATTGTAAATTCATAAAAATCCGTAATCATTGCCGGATTGTAATAATCTTCATCTGGCAAATAAGGTTCTACTGTAATATTACTCATTTTCTTTCTCCTTAACGAATATTAATCTGACAGGATTGCATCACATCCAAGGCAGCTTGATGTTTTGCTGGTGTTACACCGGCACATGCACTAGAAACAACAGCAATTTCTGCTTGCTCTATGGCTGCACGTAATAATAATGCATTGGAAGCAACGCAGATATCTGTACAAAGTCCAACCAATGTGATTTCTTTAGGCTGAATCGCACGTACCATTTCTGCTAATGTCAGAGAACCAAACGTAGGCTTTTCAACGATTTTAACAACACTCGCACGCTTTGCTAATGCCTCTTTCACGGCTGGGAAGATCTTCCAACCGTCTGTTTCACGAATACAATGTGGTACTGGCAAATACTTACCTTCATGTGTATGCATGTAGTTTTCTTCATGTGTATCCATTGTTACAAAAATAGAATCATAAGAAGAATCTTCAATTTCATTTACAACAGCTGGAACAATTTTCTGTGCATCTTCACTTCCTAAACTTCCATCTACAAAGTCATTCTGCATATCTACAACTACTAATACTTTTGTCATAACTTCCCCTCCAAATATGTATACATCGGGTTGAACTGATAGAGTGCTACGAGCTTTCCCCCTACTTTCTTCTTTTTATTTACTGGTTTCAGCATCTTACGAATATCTCTCCGAAAATTTGCTGTATCTACTTTATGACCGATAACCGCTTCATACGCATTTTGAATCTCACGTAATGTACATTCAGTCGGCAATAAATTGAACAAAATACCAGAGGATGCTACGCGTTGCTGCATCTGATCCATTGCCATGTTTAATGCTTTAATATGATCCGCCGCTAATTTTGCATTTGAAGATGGTAAAAGTTCAGATTTCGTTTCGACATAATTCTTTTTAGCTATATCTTCAACCATATATTCCATATGAACATCTTTTACTGCTTCATCAAGTGTCAGTATTGATTTACGACCTTTCTCATCCATTGAGATAGTATTTTTACTAATTGTGAACCATCCAGTATCGGATGCATCATCCGCTGCTTTTGTATTTCGTATATTTGATTCTGACGTCATCGATAGATATGCTGTTGTAATAATACGTGTGCGAGGATCGCGATCCGCATTTCCAAATGTATATAATTGTGTAAAATAGGTATTACTTGTAATAGATGTCTCTTCCGCTAACTCACGTGTAACCGCCGTTTCCATATCTTCATCAAAATTAATGAATCCACCTGGCATTGCCCAATCGTGAATAAAAGGATGATCTTTTCTTTTTACTAATAATACTTTTAATTGATTTTCACTAACGGTCATCAGAATCATATCGACCGTATTACTAGGATGACGATATTGATTCTCATCATAATTTGCTAGAAACTGTTCAAGTGTTTCTCCTCTTTCGTTTTTAACTTCCATTCCTTCTCCATGTAGTCACTTTGACTATATGAATATGATATAGTCAATTTGACAATAAGTCAACAAAGCATATATAAAAACTATATTTTGAACATTCGAAATGAAATGAACCCCGAATGTTAAAGTTCAACTTTCAGGGTTCACACAAAATATCAGGTATCATTCCATTAATATTTTCTCATTCTTGTATATTTTCTACCAATATTATTTTTTAATACTTTTAATACGGCATTTTTATTATTTTTTTCGAAATTAATTTCCTTTGTATCCAAATCTGTAGAACCACCATTCTTATCTCTATATTCTACAGTAACATATGCAGCAAAATAGTTTTTCTTATCTTCGTAATCATAGGCACGAATCAAATTCCAAGGTACGAACTTCCCCGTAACTACAACACCTTCTTCGCCAATACCATCACGGAACACAAGATAGGCTGTGACTGCCGCTAATGTTGAGCCTAAACGCATATAGTCCCAGATTGTATTGACATTACCATTTAAAACAATAGAAATAATGGCAAGAATACCAAATACAAGGAATACCATACGCATCATAGACCACTGACGTTCCTTAATCTTAACCTTACCTTTACTACGTCCCCAACGCATTAACATCATAATTGTTAATCCAAGAAAAATTGCAGTCATAATAAGATTAACAACCATATTCACTTTAGCACTACCAAAAATCATTTTTCACCTCTTAAACATATCTTCTATATAAGTATAACAGGATAAAAAAATAATCTAACAGAATTCTATCGAATCTCTAAAGTACAGAAACGTAAAAATGTATATGCAACACTTCAATGGATTTTTATGTATTATTGAAAAATTAACTACGCAAAAGTTATCGTTTTGTTCCTGGCCGATAAGAATAAAATTCTATATAATAGAATCCGAAGAAAATCAAAGAACATCAAAGATTTTTCTGTTAAATATTGCAAGCATTTTTCATAAAATAGTAAGAAAGTAAGAGGTAATTAGAAAATGAATTCAAATGAGCGAAATGAAGCCGTTAAAGCTCTTGTTGCTTATGGCGTAAGAACTGGCTTAATTACAGACGAAGAGACACAGTATACTGCAAACCTTCTATTCGATGCATTAAAAGCGGATCCGGATAATTCTTTCAATCCTAATGGCGGAGAAGAAAGAAATTTAGAAAGTATCCTAAATGACCTTCTTGATGATGCAGTCGCAAGAGGCGTCATCGATTCCGGTATTGCAAGCCGTGACCTTTTCGACACAAGATTAATGTCTTGCTTAACACCGCGCCCAGCACAGGTGCTTGAAAAATTCCGTTCTTTATATAAAGAAAATCCTGAATCTGCTACAGACTATTTCTATAAATTAGAATGTGACAGTGACTATATTCGTCGCTATCGTATCGCAAAGGACCAAAAATGGGTCACATCTACACCTTATGGTGATATTGATATTACAATCAACCTTTCTAAACCAGAAAAAGACCCTAAAGCAATTGCTGCTGCTTTAAATAAAAAGCAGGATCAGTATCCTGCTGACCTTCTTACACATGCAAATGAAGGTTATGCCGGTCGTCTCGATCATCCAGCAAGACAGAATCTTCGTCAGATTCCTCTCACACTGGATCATGAAAAATGGTATATGCAATACAGTCCATATGTGTATTATAACGAGCACTGTATTGTATTAAGTGATGAAGCAAGACCAATGAAAATTGAAAAATCCACATTTAAGAGATTACTTGAATTCATTGATATCTTCCCTCATTATACGGTTGGTTCCAATGCTGACTTACCTATCGTTGGTGGTTCAATTTTAACACATGAACATTTCCAGGGTGGTCGTTATACATTTGCTATGGCAAAGGCTCCAATTCGTGAAGAAATCACTTTCAAAGGCTATGAAGATATTGAAGCTGGTATTGTTAACTGGCCAATGAGCTGCATCCGTTTAGATGGTACAGACCAAGATCGTATGACAGAACTCTGCAATCATATTTTAACAGTATGGCAGTCTTATACGGATCCAGAAGCATATGTCTATGCAGAAACCAATGAGACTCTTCATAATACAATTACTCCTATTGCTCGTAAGAAAGATGGAAAATATGAGATGGATCTTGTTTTACGTAACAATATCACAACTGATGAATATCCTCTTGGATTGTTCCATCCACATAATGAATATCACCACATCAAAAAGGAAAACATCGGTCTTATTGAAGTTATGGGATTAGCAGTATTACCCGCTCGATTACTTCCTGAAATGGAAGCTGTAAAAGATGCTATCTTAAATCATAAAGATCTGCGCGCAGATGAAAAGACAGCTTCTCACGCTGAGTGGGCAGAAGAAATCACGAAAAAATATGATTCAATTACAGAAGATAATATGGATGATATCATTAAAAAGGAAATCGGCATTGTCTTCTCTCACGTTCTCGAAAATGCTGGTATCTATAAAGATACAGCCGAAGGACATGCTGCATTCAATCGCTTTATTGAAACTGTGAACAAATAATATCTATAATCATGATTGAAGGGGCTGTAACGATTGAGTGAATTTGGTTCATTCATTCAAGGCGTACAGCCTCTTTTTTTCGTTTCTGATCATTTTCATTTGAAT
>CAUWDF010000036.1:0-16135 GCA_963557245.1 uncultured Bulleidia sp. | reverse complement strand
AATTATAAACTCACATTAGATGTTGCACTTAATTTGACAAATTACTAATAAAAAACTGGACATTGTCCCATGAGAAACAAAATCCAGTTTCTTTCTAATCTTTTCAGTATAAAGCTTATACGCTCTCTGCCTGTATCTTTCGAGCTGTTTCATTCTCTTTATTCGCTTTAATGACTTTCATACGTGAGAACTCTTCACGTTCTTTTTCGTCTAATGAATCATTAATAAATCGAATTTGATTTCGGTAACGAGGAATAACAACATTCTTAAGTGCATTTGCTCGTTTCTGCGTTTTCGAAATAGCAGATGCTAAACGATATACCGCATTATCTACTTCAGCAAGTACCATGGTCAGCTGCTTTACTTTTTGGAACTGTAAGTACGCTTCATCAATACGAGAGTTAGACTCTTCTAGTCCATAAGGAATTTCCGTAGGAGTCTGCGGATTAAAAATGACATTTGGCACTTCAACCCCCATAACGGAACGATATGTAATTTGAATTCCTGTCTCTACATCTATTTCAGATGCAATTCGACTAATGACACCAGAATAAATATTGGCCTGCTGTAAAAGATAATATCCTTCACTATATGCCTGTGTAATTTCGTCACGCAAAAGCTTGACCTTATCGACCAGACGCATCATTTCTCCGATTAGGATATTCCGTTTACGGTCCATCAATTCATAACCATTTTCCGCAAGCGAAAGTGCTTTCTTCATGCGGATCAGATTTCCCTTGGTCGCTGCGATCTGGGTAGCCATATTAATCTTCTCCTTCGTTCTTTAAGATCAGATCAATTGTACGCTGAGCATGCTCTGGATCATAGTTATGTTTAATCAGTTCTGGATCTAGACGATCTAATGCTTCAACAGGTAAAGTTGATAATAGTGCCCAACCAAGATTCAATGTTTCATCCATTGTTCGGTTAACATGGAATCCCTGTCCTACAAAGATATTTTCAAACTTACGACCAAATTCCATATACTGTTTATCCATTGGAGAAAGTTCATCTTCCCCAATGACAGATGCTAAAGAGCGAGCATCCTGAACTTTTGCATATGACGCAAAAAGCTGGTTCGAAATATCCTGATGGTCTTTTCTTGTATAACCTTCACCAATACCGTCCTTCATCAAACGAGATAAAGAAGATAATACACCAATCGGAGGGTTGACATTATTTAAGAAAAGGTCACGATCCAATACAATCTGTCCCTCTGTAATATAGCCTGTTAAGTCCGGAACAGGATGTGTAATATCGTCATTAGGCATTGTTAAGATAGGAATCTGTGTAACAGAACCTTTACCACCTTTTACAATACCAGCACGCTCATAAAGTGCTGCTAAGTCAGAATACAAATATCCTGGATATCCTTTACGTGATGGAATCTCACCATTGGATGAGGAGAACTCACGAACCGCTTCACAATAAGAAGTCATATCCGTCAAAATAACTAGTACATTCATATTGCATTCATATGCAAGATATTCCGCAGCAGTTAATGCACATCGTGGTGTTAAAATTCTTTCAACAATTGGATCATCAGAAAGGTTTACATACATTACAACCTTTTCCATAACACCAGTTTCTTCAAACGATCTCTTGAACAGGTCAGCAACGTCATTCTTAACACCCATTGCGCCGAAAACAATACAGAAATTACCTGCATCTTCTCCAGTCAATTTAGCTTGCTTAACAATCTGAATTGCAAGCTGATCATGTGGCAAACCAGATCCCGAGAAAATAGGAAGCTTCTGTCCACGAATCAAAGTATTTAAACCATCAATTGCGGAAATACCTGTCTGAATATAGTTACGTGGATATTGACGAGCAACTGGATTTAATGGTTTACCATTAACGTCTTCAAACTTATCCGCATAGATAGGACCCAATCCATCAATTGGATTGCCTACACCATTAAATGTACGTCCTAAGATTTCTGCGGAAAGACCAAGTTCCATAGGATGACCAAGAAGACGAGTCTTAGTATTATTTAAAGAGATACCATCTGTACCCTGGAATACCTGAATAACAGCCTTCTCTCCTTCGATAGAAACTACACGACCAGAACGAATATCCCCGCCCTTTAGCTCAATTTCTACCATTTCTTCATTCGAAACATTTTTTACATGATCGAGAGCGATCAATGATCCCTGGATTTCATCCAGTCCCAATAACTGTACACTCATTTATCTGCCCTCCTATTAAAGAATTGAATCTAATGCTTCGTCGATCATGGAAGGATAATCATCAAGCATCTCAATTTTATTGTTTGGAACATCAAACTTCATTTTAATAACTGTTTCAAAAATTCCAGTTTTCAACATTAAAGATACCGGAATCTTCTTTTCAATCTTTGCACGACAGGCACGATTTAAATAGCTGATAACTTTCATCATCTTGAACTGTTTTTCAAGCGGTACAGACATATCATCTGGATGGAAAGCATTCTGCTGTAAATAGCCAACACGTACGACACGTGCAATTTCCAATGTAAGCTTCTGATCTTCTGGTAATACATCCGAGCCAATTAGTTTAACAACTTCCATTAATGAATCTTCCTGATGCAAAATTTCTTGCATTTCAGCACGTAACTGCATAAAGGAAGGATTGACATTTTCCGAATACCAACGAGAAAGATCTTCAACATACTCTGAAGAACTATCATTCCAGTTGACAGCTGCATAATGTCTTGCATAAGCAAGGCTCTTATCCAATGCCCAGAAGCAACGAACAAAACGTCTTGTATTCTGTGTGACTGGTTCTGAAAAGTCTCCCCCTTGTGGAGAAACAGCACCAATCAAAGTAACAGATCCTTTCTGCCTAGAAAGTGTATCCACGTAACCGGCACGTTCATAGAACTGCGCAATACGTGATGGCAGATAAGCTGGGAATCCTTCTTCTGCAGGCATTTCTTCCAAACGTCCTGAAATTTCACGAAGTGCTTCTGCCCAACGTGATGTAGAGTCCGCCATTAATGCAACATGATAACCCATATCACGGTAATATTCAGCAATCGTAACACCTGTATAAATAGAAGCTTCACGTGCTGCAACTGGCATGTTGGAAGTATTTGCAATCAGCACTGTACGATCTAATAAGGAATTTCCTGTCTTTGGATCCTTCAGTTCTGCAAATTCTTCCAGAACCTGTGTCATCTCATTTCCACGTTCTCCACAACCTACATAAATGATGATATCTGCATCACAGAACTTAGCAATAGAATGCTGAAGCATTGTCTTACCTGCACCAAATCCACCAGGAAGTGCCGCAGAACCACCCTTGGCAATTGGAAACATTGTGTCTAATACACGCTGTCCTGTAATCAGTGGCATAGACAATGGTTCTCTAGCCTTAATTGGTCTAGGAATACGTACAGGCCACTGCTGTTTCAGTGTAACTTCAGTCTTATCTCCAGTTTTTTCATCCTCTATAACAGCTAATACATCATTGACAGTATAAGAACCAGAAGGAACAGCGGATACAACTTTACCATGAACACCATTTGGAATCATAGAACGATGTTCAATTGTACTTGTTTCAGGACATGTTGCAAAAATCTGACCTTCCGTTACAACATCTCCTGTTGAAATCTTCATCGTGACATCCCATTTCTTATCCATGTCAATGGATGGAACAGTACGTCCTTCTGAAATAAAAGCACCTTCAATCTCCTGAATCTTTTCAAGAGGTCTTTCGATACCATCATAAATATTCTTTAACAGACCAGGTCCTAAAACAGCATTTAATAACGATCCTGTTCCGACAACTTCTTCCCCAGGCTTTAAACCGGTCGTTGACTCATAGACTTGAATCGTAGTACGGTCATCGTTGATTCGAATCACTTCACCTAAAAGATGTTTTTCACCAACATAGACCATTTCACGCATTGCAAAAGATTTTGTATTGCGAACTGTGATGACAGGACCATTTATGGAATATACATAATCACTCATTTATCTGCCTCACTTTCTGCAACCTTAAAGCCTGAATTGTTACGGAACCATTCAAACTGTTCTTTCTGTCTATCCACTAAACAGCAATTAAATTCAATACGGTTTACTTCATCAATATAGCGGAATCCACCAATTTCGAAATAAGCACTTCTGATTTCATTATTAAATCCTTTGTCTTTTAGGATTTTTGCAAAACGCTGACGATCTGCTTCTCGAACTTCAAAATAACCATCTGAAGTCACTGCTACATTCGCAAGGTTTTCTTCTAGATATGTGTTGTACTTATCAGAAGAAGTAAACTCTTTCAACTTTTGATTCACTTCTTTGAACAACTCGTTTACCATTCCAGCACGTAGTTCAAGAAGTTGTTTTTTCATTTCCAGCTTATCTTTAGAAGATTTTGTTGCGGCATAAAGACGCAAATCTTTTAATTCACTTTCGAGATAAGCTGTTGTCTCTTTTTCAAGACCTTCTTTAAAGAAACCGATCTGATCATTGCGAAGAGCATCAGTTTCATCATTTACTACTTTTTCAACTAGATCCGCATTGGAACGGACATCCTTTTCAATGGCATCTAGTAATTTCTCTTCGTATTCTTCCACGAAATCCACCTCACAGCTTAATGCCAATTGCTTCGGAAATATAACTGTTGATAGCTTCACCAATATTTCCAGAGCCATGGCGGTCAGGAATCTCAACAATCAGAGGTTTTGCGAGATTCATTTTATATTCAGAGACGATATCACTTACCTCTTCTATCGTCTTGGTAGTCATCAGAATCATCGCGATATCCTCCGTCTGGATGAGCTCATCCAGACGATTCAGAATTTGCTCGCGTCCCTTGATGACCTCCCCTTCAATACCGGCAAGACGCATGCCTGTAACGGTATCGGTATTGTCACTGATGACGTATGCTCTCATATATTAAAGATTGTTCAGAATTAGGACAGAGATAAGCAGACCGTAGATAGCGATACCTTCACCTAAGACAACGAAGATAATAGCACGACCGAAGTTGTCTGGGTTTTCAGAAACAGCACCTAAAGCAGCTGGAGCAGCCTTAGCAACGGCAAGACCTGCACCAATAGAAGAGCAACCTGTAGATAATGCTGCTGCAAGGAAGCCTAAACCTCTTCCACCATCAGATGCAGCTGCTGCAGTACCTTCTGCATAAGCAGTGAACTGGTGGAACTGGAAAATCATCATTACTGCAAATACACCTGTAAATACAGCAATCTGAGCAAGTAACTTCTGTCTGGCATTCTTAACGTTTAACTTGCCACAGAAAATAAGACCGAGAGGACCAACAATCAGAACTACAGCAATTAATGGCAGTAATAAATCAGTAAAACTTAACATAATCATTTTTCTCCTTTGGATTACTATCCCTTTTTATCATTCTGCTGTATCAGCAGATAAAGCTTTAAATGGAATGCCTCCAGCATCATAATAACGTGAGAACATTTCATAATATTCAAGACGTAACGTCTGAATACCAACAACAAGACCTTCCAGTAACATAACGAAGATATTGCCAATAATCAAGACAACAATTCCAGCATTACCTGTCATCTTTACTAATGTCATAACAACAAGCATCATACCAGCGTGAGAAAGAACGAATCCACCAACTCGAAGATAAGACATTGAGTTAGAGAAGAATGTCAGAAGTGTGTCTAACATTTCAAAGCATTCCTGAACAATATATCCACCCCAGCCTTCACGTGGCTTAACTGTCTTGTGTTCGATTGCATTTGTTAATGGTTCTTTCATAATCATAAGAACAACAGGTAATACCAAGAATACGATAATGAAGAATGGATTGAGAACATTCAACTTTAGAAGCATTGTGCCAACAATAGCGAATGCTGCAGAGGCATAGAAAACAAGACCTGCAAGTCCATTTGGTGAGAAGAATGCTTCTCCATATTTCTTGTGCTTAATTCGATTAACAATATTCATCGTTTGGGTTGTAAGAATCAAGACCATACCAATGAAAATAGCACACATTAATAGGGTCATTGTATTCGATGTATCCATTACATCAAATAGCTTTTCACGCACACCAAATAAGCTCTGATGAATTGGATTTAAGAGGTCTTCAAAACCGAATACAGAACCAAATAAGAATCCGAAAATCATGGAAGTAATACCACATCTACCAATAATTCCGAACAGTGCCCCCTTCTTCTGAAGAAGAAGACCAATGACAGCAAGAATCAACCCTTGTCCAAGATCGCCGAACATAACACCAAATAATAAGGAATATGTCACAGCTAAAAATCCTGTAGGATCAAAATCACCATACTTTGGAACGCCATACATACTTAAAAATAACTCGAATGGTTTTGCAAACCAGTTATTCTTTAATAATGTAGGACATTTCAAATATGGAACTTCAGCAGGATCTTTCACACGAAAATCTACTGGCTGATCTTTAAATAACTGCTCATATTTCTCTAGATCTTCTGCACGTACAAATCCTGAGAGAATATTTTTCTTATCTAATACTGCAATATAAGAATATAATTCACGAATACCGTTCATTTCGGTACAGTATGTATAAACATCATCTAACTCTGCACTATGATTTTTAAGTTCCTTTTGAACATCAATATCTGGCAAATCAATTGGTTCAAAGTATAGATCCTTAAAGATCTTATTGATCTTATCCATATATGAATCTGATGTTGCATAAACCATCCAGACATACTGATTGTTCTCATGCAAGCGATGATGAACAAAGATTTCATCTTTATACATACTTAGTTTCTTAAATGATTCTTTTGGAAGTCTTCCGAATCCAAAATTGACATACTGACAAGCATGCATTCTTTCGAAACCACAGACACTTAATTCAGCAAGAGCTTTTTCATCATCTGGTGTAAGAATTACGTTTGCGGAATCTGTTTCAAGGCCAAACAAAGTATTCATATGATCAATAAAGCCATCAATTTCTTCAACTGAATAACTATGTTCAGACTTATCTTTTACCTTTAGAGAATAATTCAAACTATGTGCAATATTCTGCAGAGTCTGACGATAACCATTATATGGATTATCATCACTTAATAACTGTCCTTGATTATCTTCATTGATAATATTTGAAGCAGTTTCTGCATGCAGCATACCGGAATTCATTCCTGTCTGCAACATCTTGTCCAAATGCTCTCGATCTGTACAAGCGCTGACAAATTTCATTTTAACGATTGCCATGCATTCCTTCCTTCCTAGTAGACAAGCATCGTCCGAATACGATTCGGACTTATCTGATAACGGACGCCTTCAATAATATTAATGATATTCTGAATTTCTGTTTCGCTTAATAACAGATAGCTCATCATAATTAAAGCGGGCTCCGTATTATATTCAATGAATGTATGATTAAAGTTAAAAGATATTCTCTGAATATAGTTCTCTATATCTGTAAAACGAACATCTTTTGCATAGCGATGATACTTCTTCTCTAGAAGTTTTAATACATCATTTTCATCACCATTTTCAATCAAATCTCTTAATTCTTTTTCCGAAAACAGAGCATGAAATGGCAACATTAACTTTTCCATACGCTGATTTGGAACTCTGAAGTATTTCTTCATACGATAAATAGAAGAAATATTCATCAATTCCGCACGTGAACGAATAATAAGATTCATTGAATCTACGCCTTCCGAACGAGAATACAGTTCCAGTAGTGACAAAGTATGCTTGAACAGACCAATCTCCATATCGTGTTCAAGTCCGATATAATCGATTTCATCCATTTTTTCACTCTTATAGTGTTCAATAATCTTTTCATACTCAGTGCCATGTAATAATTCAATTAAATCATCGAATGTATTAACATCTGGTAGTTTCTGGATATCGAAAGACAGATACTTGCGGGCAAACATCGGTATTTTCGAAATAAGCCCCATTCTGATTTCTTCATCCTGCGTCATAATCCAGCGAACACAAATTAATATCAACTGAACTTCTGTACGCATGACAAATGCATAAACAAATTGCGAATCCTCGGGACCGCTATATCGCTGCAACTTTGTCAGTCGAGAATAAATATCCATTCTTAACAAAGCTTCTAACTGTTGTCTATGAATAGCCTTTTCATTAATTCCTTCCAGAGTAAGCTTGAAATATGTATCATGTTTCAATGCAGCAGCGATTTCAGATACGGATTTCTTTTGTAAAAGAGATTCGTAATCTGCTTCTTTTAAGCGGGCTCCGAACATCGCCCTGGCCTTAACGGTCATAGCAAGATCTGAGCTCATAAAACCCTCCTACTAATCCTTGGACGTAATAATACGTTCTAGGAGTTCCTCGCACCATTTTTCTTTATTCTTAGCATATACATCTTTGAGACGGGATGAGGTACGTGCGAAAGCTTCCTCATTCATTTTGCTGTCAGCAGCGATTTTCTCATCAAGCTCTTTCTTCGTTTCGGCAACTTTGTTGCGAACTTCAGCCCAAGCTTCATCTGAAAGTCTCTTCTTTTCAGCTTCAACAGCCTGTTTTAATTGAGAACGTTTTTTGTATTGTTCTTCAATTCTGGCTCTTGTCTTTTCATCCGTTTCAATCAAACGCTGAATTGCTTCGATTTCCATACTATAGCCTTCCTTTTTTAATGACATATATATTCTATTCTCTTTCTTGTCAAATGGAAGAGAAATTTCACATGTACACGGTTACTTTTCACAAGTTGGTACATTTTCATCAAAACATCGCAAAATAGTGTAAAATAACATCATGACAAAAAAATTAAAAGATTGGTTTTTAAACAAAACTGCACTGATTGTATTTGTAACAAGTTTTGCAGTAGGAAGCATTTATGGTTTTTTACGCCAACCATTCTATTTACACTTCATAGATGGTATGACATTTGCTAGTATTTTTTTCCTAGCTGCTGCATTAGTTCGATCTTGTTGGTTAGCTGGAGATTTCACTTTCTTCACATGGCATCCAAAGAAAAATTTTTCCTTCCGTAAAGGAGATGATTTGGGAAAATATCAGGAAGATCCAACCAGAGGATTGTCTTATCGCGAATATAGAGCAGCTATCCGCAAAGAAAGAAAAGACATGACAAACGAATTCTTGCCACCTGCTTTACTTGTTCTTGTTATTGTACTTCTTATGTCTTATTTTTATTAATACAGACTTATACCAGAAGTTTTAAAGGTAGCAAAAAAAAATAAACAGTTCTAATAATGAACTGTTTTTTTATACCTCTTGTCTATAATCAAAAAAGCTTCCGATTGATTCGGAAGCTAAAATATTACTTAGAATAATGTTTCTGATATTCATCCATTTCTGCATCGTTAGCAAAAATGAAATGTCCTGGAACAATTTCACGGAATGTTGCAGGATTTTCCGCATAATTCCACTTAGCATTGTGTTCATCCTCATCATATGTGACAAGTTTCTTTGCCTTCTCGATAACTGGATCCGGAAGTGGAATCGCAGACATCAATGACTTTGTATATGGATGCATTGGATTACGGAATAATTCGTTTGTTTCAGCAAGTTCAACAATACGACCCTTGTGAATAACTGCAATGCGGTCAGAAATATAACGAACAACAGAAAGGTCATGCGCAATAAAAATCTGAGTTAAACCCTTTTCTTTTTTAAACTTATTTAATAAGTTTAAAACCTGAGCACGAATCGATACATCAAGTGCAGAAATAGGTTCGTCAGCAATTAATAATGTTGGTTCCATTACCATTGCACGTGCAATACCAATACGCTGTCTCTGACCACCAGAGAACTCATGTGGATAACGTGTTGCATGTTCTGCAAGAAGACCTACAGACTCAAGAGCGTCCATAACTTTCTTCTTACGGTCTTCTTCATCTTTATAAAGATGGAAGTTTTGAAGACCTTCAGAAACAATATAGTCAACTGTAGCTCTTTCATTTAGAGAAGCTGCTGGATCCTGGAAAACCATCTGCATATTACGAATGACCCATCTTTGATCTTCTTTAGACAGTTTTCCATTGATTTTCTTACCCATGAAATAAACTTCACCTTCGGATGTTGGATGAATACGGATAATAGCACGACCAATTGTTGTCTTACCTGATCCCGATTCACCTACAAGGGAAAAAGTTTCACCTTTGTATACATTGAATGTTACATCATGAACTGCACGAAATTCTTTTTTTCCATTATGGAATGTAACAGCAAGATCTTTAACTTTTAATAAGATTTCTTTGCCAGTTTCATCTTTTTCAAGGACAGGATTTTCCATTGTATTTACATCAGTCATCTAGCTTTTCCTCCTGTTCTTCTATTACAGATAACATTCTTTCATGAAGAGTTTTAACCTGAACTGGAGGCTCAACTTTTGGAGCCCTTGGATCCAGTAACCATGTTTTTGCAAAGTGACTATTTGTAACAGCAAACATTGGCGGTTCTTCTTCAAAATCAATTGCCATTGCATAATCAGATCTAGGTGCAAAAGCATCACCTTTAATCTCATCATATAAACTTGGTGGGGTGCCATGAATTGCATATAATGGTTCTCCTTTAATACCAAGCTGTGGTAAGGAACTTAATAATCCCCATGTATATGGATGTTTTGGATCATAGAAGATTTCATTAACATTACCATATTCAATAATCTGACCAGCATACATAATAGCAACACGATCAGCAACATTCGCTACAACGCCAAGATCGTGAGTAATAAAGACAATGGTATAACCATATTGCTTCTGTAATTTCTTAATCAGACGAATGATCTGTGCCTGAATCGTAACATCTAGAGCCGTCGTAGGTTCATCACATATTAAGATTTTTGGATGACATGCTAAGGCGATTGCGATAACAATACGCTGTCTCATGCCACCAGAATACATAAATGGATATTCATCGAAACGGTTAGCAGCATCATAGATACCAACTTCTTCCATTAACTGGATTGCTTCGACTTTAGCATCTTCAAAAGACTTATTCTGATGCTTCATGATTACTTCTGTAATCTGACGCCCAATTGGCATAATTGGATTTAAAGAAGTCATTGGATCCTGGAAAATTGTAGCAATTTTCTTACCACGAATCTTTTCCCAATCTGCATCTGTCTTATTGTCGTAAAGATTCTTTCCTTCAAAAATAGCTTTACCATTTGTAACGGCACCGTTGGATTCTAGCATACCTGTAAATGTTTTTGTAAATACAGACTTACCAGATCCGGATTCACCTACGATAGCAAGTGTCTCATTTTCATATAAATCCAATGAAATACCACGAATTGCTTTTAACTGTTTGCCACGGACACTAAACTGTACTTCTACATCAGAGGCAGACAGAATGATATTTTTATCATTAACACTCATTTTGTTTTCCTCCTTTTAATTACATATGTGTCTTAGGGTCAGATGCATCCGCAAGAGACTGACCAGCTACATATAATGAAATTGTGATAATCGCTGATACTGCAACTGGAATCCAGAACAGATATGGCGTACTTGTCAAATATGTTCGGTTACCAGAAATTGTCTTACCAAGAGATGGTGTTGTTTCACCGACACCAATTCCTAACCATGCCAAGAATACTTCAAGAGAAATATAGGAAGGCAGGTCACGGGATACAGATGTAACAATAACGGAAATCAAATATGGAAGAATATTATTCTTAACAATTGTCCAAGTTGATGTTCCTAAGCATCTAGAAGCAAGGTTATATTCACGATCACGAATAATCATAACCTGTGTACGGATGAAGTATGCTGTTGTCAGCCAGTTTGTAACAGACATTGCAAAAATCATCTGCCATACACCTCTTCCTAATACGTACATAAATACGAATACAACAAGTGTGAATGGAACGTTAGCAATAATGTTATAAACCTCAATCATCCACTTATCCATGGACTTTGAATAACCCCAGATTGCACCAACAATAACACCTAAAGAAGTTGTAATTAATGTTGCAAGTCCAGCAATACCTAAAGAGTTTCTAGCACCAATCCATACTACATTCCATAAGTTATCACCATAGTTATTTGTACCAAATAAGTACTGGAAACATGGGTGAACGAACTTCATAGAAGGATCGTTAATATTTACATGTGATACTCCATTATATCCGCTGATAATTGGATCAATAATAGAAAGTAAAACAACTGCAACAGCAATAATTAAGATAATAACTGTTGACTTCTTTCCAAAGAACTGATGGAAAACAGACTTCCAATAAGAATACTTTGGAGCAGCAATGTGTTCAGATTCAAGTTCATCTTTCTTGACGAACGTAAACTTATTTTCTAATTCAGTCATTAGTTAGTTCCTCCATCGTCATTCAGGGTGATACGTGGATCAATTGCTGTCATTAAGAGGTCGCCAAGCAATACAGAAATAATAGAAAGACTCGTGAATAACAATGTCAGTGCTACAATCATCTGATTGTTATGGTCATTAATCGCATCTGGTAATAACTTACCTGTACCTGGAATAGCAAATACAGTTTCTGTTAATACGGCACCTGTAATTGTCAAAATGACGTTTGCAGGAATGTCATGCACCATAGGAATAACAGCGTTTCTTAAAATGTGATTGCGGAAGATTTCCTTCTGGGAAAGTCCCTTTGCACGTGCAAACTTTACATAGTCTGCACTTGACTGATCAAGCATATAACGTCTTGTCCAAAGCATCAGCGAACCTGTGTTCATCAATGCAAGAATAATAATTGCCGGGATATAGCTTCGAACATCATGTGCACCTAAGATTGGGAAGGACTGTGGCAATCCAAGTAAATATAGGATTTGTCTACCAAAGAAGATAAATGCAAGTGATGGAACTGCAATCATAAAGTTGATCCAAACTGTTCCAAGATGATCTGGGAACTTTCCTTTATGAGAAGCCATTGTCATACCAGCTGGAATAGCAATCAAATAAGCTAATAATAATGCTACGCATCCAAAGATCATAGAAGTACCAATCATAGATGGATCTGTCTTCTGAGTCTTACAATTTGCATAGTTATCAGTGAACTTGTTTGCATCCATTCTATCAAGAATAGCAGATGGTTTATATTCACAGCTATGACGAATAACAGCAGTCTTAGAAGTCATTCCAGTTTCAAATGTCTGCTGTGTCTGCAATTCCTTGCCCTGACCAGCAACCATAACATCCAGAATGTCTTCATAAGCATAAGATGGGAAGGATTGTCCTAAATTCATTGAAATAATGTTCTGATGAATAAATGGGAACTTATTATCCATATAGATCAAATACTTATGCTGAGTACCTGACCCCATTAAAGCTGGCATTCCATTATAATCCGTTCCCCAATATACTTTTCTTTCAAGATTTGGATTATCTGGATCGTTCACTCTCCATGGGTGATCAATTTCAATCAAGTTCTTAAAGAAATTAGTAACAATATTTACAATAGGTACATCCTTGTATGCATAAACAAGACCAGATGAGTATTGTTCAATCGTATAGCCTTCATTCTCATAGTTTTCAGCTACGATATCTTTAATATAAGATGAATCAGCTTGCATACAAGCTTCATAATCATCAGCAGCATATGCTTTACACATATCTTGCTGTTCATCAAATGTTACATAGCCTAGTTTTTCATATGCTATATATTTATAGCGGTTGCGGTCGTCGGTTTTTCCTCCGAGTTTCTGGTACGTTTGATCCTTCTGAAAGATTAATTCACGAGGAATCAGCGTATAGATCATTACCATTGCAATTACAGTAACGATAAATACTGACAGGATGGCACGTACAACACGTCCCAATACATATCGGTTCAAATTAGTCTCCCCCTTTCGGTTATTTATAAGAATATAATATACGACTCAAAAATACAAATGATTAGGAGGCATTATGCCTCCTAATCATACAAATTATTTCAAAGATTTGAAACTTTTTTCAATAATTAGTCTTTTTTGCTTGCTTCAAGAACATCTTTCTGCCACTGATCGTAAGCTTCTTTATATTCTTTAGCAGTTACAGGTTCAGCCTGAATTACTCTTCCCTTATACTTTGGAGAACGATATGGTTCAGTGAATGGAACCTGTCTGCTGATTCTCCAGTTAACGTCACCGGCTTTAACCTGTACAGGGATTGTAAATACGTTATCGAGCATGAATGCTTCTGCCTTAGCTTCTGCATTATAACGAGCATCGAGATCTGTTGTAATTGCATATGCTTCATCAAGAATCTTCTGATATTCAAGTAATCCACATTTTTCAATAGCTGCATCGTTCTGTGGTGTAGAATCTGTAGACTTGTAGAATTCAAGGCTCATGCTCTGACGGAGAACGTCACCATTTAATGGAGAGAAGATATTCAGATAAGATTTTGGATCAACGTAGTCATAACCCCAACCTGTAGAAGTAGAGATATCCCAGTCACAGTCAACTGGACCTGTTGCTGTATAAGAAGACTTAGAATATGTATCTTCATCAACTGGATGAACAACGATATCAATATTTTCTTTACCTAATGCGGATTCTATGGACTGTTCCATGGATGCTGCTGCTGCAACAAGAGAAGAGTCCTTTTCAGGCGCTAATACATCAAGAACAACTGGCCATGTAACATTTGGTAATGCTGTCTTTGCTGTTGCTAATTCTTCCTGAGCCTTTTCAGAATTGAAGAGGGAATCCTGTCCTTCACTTAAGTCAATGGATGGATCTTCAGAATACTTCTGAACAAGTTCACCATAGTTAGTACCATCTGATGTTGTTACTAAATCCCATGGAGATTCAATATTACGGATAGCATTGACAGCGATAGACTTATCTACGAATGTCTGTAAGTAAGCAACTCTATCGAAACCAAACTTAAGAGCTCTACGGAAGTTCTTATTCAGTAATGCTTCACGTGTATCAGACTGCTGCTTTTCATTCTTATCTGTGATGTTGTATGAAACTCTGTTCATATTGAAGTTAACACCGAATGTATACTGATTCTGCTGACCTGTGTAAGCATAGTCTTTGTACTGATTCAGATATTCTTCAAAGTTATCAGAACTAGAAAGTAATATTGCGATGAAGTATGGGTTGTCCTTCTGTTCGAAACCCTTAACTGTAAAAGCTGGGTCTGAACCGTCATCGTAAACAAGGTTTACATTATTGATATGAACGTTCTCAGCATCCCAGTAATTTTCGTTCTTGTGCATTCTGATAGATGACTTAGAAACGAATTCATCGAGAATATATCCACCATTATATAAGATAGAAGATGGGTCAGTTGCAGAACCGAAATTACAGTTTGTTGGGTCTGGTGCACCTAACTTACATCCATCACCTTGGCTCTCCAAGAATTCCTGATTAATTGGTAAGAATGTGGTATAAGAAGCTACTGTATCAAAGTAAGGAGTTGGTTCTGTCAATGTGTACTTAACTGTCTTATCATCAACAGCTTCAATACCGACATCTTCCCACTTACCTGTACCATGGTCATAGTCAGCTAAGCCTTTAATGAACATTTCACCGATATAAACTGTCTGACCTTTGAAGTCAGCAACGTGACGAAGACCTGTAACAAAATCCTGTGCTGTAACAGGTGCATATTCTTCACCATTATTTGTTACCCAGTTGGCATCTCTTAAATGGAATGTCCATTCTGTCTGATCATCATTTACATCCCAGCTTTCAGCAAGAGCGCCGACATACTGCTTGAGATTATTAACTTCCACAAGACCATCTACTAAGTTTGTATTAATTTCGTTATCCGATGCATTCATAGAAATCATGTAATCTAATGTAGATAAATCAGATGTGAAAATGTAGTTTGCGTCTTGAGACGCACTAGCATCGTTGCCACCTGCTGTAGGTGCTGAGCAGCCAGCTGCTAGAAGAAGTGCTAGAGAAGCACATAATACCTTCTTCATAATTCTTTCCTCCCATTCGTTGGTGTTTCCAACTTATACGCTGATTTTACTTGTATTTTCACTTTACGTCAATAATTGCAAAAGTTTTTCATGGAAGTTTTTTTCAAAAGTCTTTATTTTTGCGAAAAAATTTTCATACTTATTTTTACTTTTGGTTGTGATATAATCTTTTTTGTTACGGAGAAGTACCCAAGAGGCTGAAGGGACTGGTTTCGAAAACCAGCAGACGTGAAAGCGTGCGAGGGTTCGAACCCCTCCTTCTCCGCCATATAGAAAAAGAGGCTGTAACGATTGAGTGAATTTGGTTAATTCATTCAAGGCGTACAGC
>CAUWDF010000035.1:0-16201 GCA_963557245.1 uncultured Bulleidia sp. | reverse complement strand
TCATGGACTTTTATTTTTTATAAGTGTTGCACTTAAAATGATAATTCATCTATTCAAAAGATAATACATCCGGGTGTACAAAGCAGGCATGTGGATTTGGTGAGCTCTATCCACATTTTGTGGAAAAAGGCGCAGAAGTGATTGGTGTTTCAAAAGATACTGTTGCTTCTCATAAAAAGTTTAAAGAAAAGTATAATCTACCATTTGTCTTATTGTCAGATCCTGACAAAAAAGTATTGGAGACATATGATGTTCTAAAAGAAAAGACAATGTACGGAAAAAAAGTGATGGGTACAGTACGTACGACATATTTAATTGATGAAGAGGGAATCATCAAAAAAGTATTTTCGAAAGTAAAACCAGATCAGAATCCAGCAGATATGCTGGACCAGCTATGATTATTCTGATTTCCCCAGCAAAGACAATGAAAGAAGGAAGTGCTCCATGTATGGAATTTCCTTCTTTTCTTTCGAAGACACAGAAGATAGTTGATGTTGTTCAAAATATGTCCAAGGAACAGATGAAAGAAATGTGGGGATGTTCCGATAAAATTGTGACATTAAATCAAGAGCGCTTTGCAAAAATGCATTTAAAAAAAGAATGTATGCCAGCGATTGAAAGATATACAGGGCTTCAATATAAGAATCTTTCTTATCTGACACTAACATCTGAACAGAAATAGTATATTCAGAAACATGTTCGTATATTATCCGCTTTCTACGGAGTTGAAAGACCAGAAGACGGCATTGTTTCTTATCGTATGGATATGGCTTCTAAGATTGCAATTGATGGTTCGAAAAATCTGTATGACTATTGGGGAGAGCAGATTTGTCGTTCTTTCAAAGATGATTTTATTGTGAATCTTGCTTCGGAAGAATATGCAGATATGGTGAGACCTTTTATAATAAAAGAAGATACTTTTGTAACAGTTTCTTTTAAGAAAGTAAAGAATGGAAAATTGCGTAGTGAAAGTACTTTGGCGAAGAGGGCAAGAGGTTCTTTCTTACGTTTTATGGCACAGAACAATGTGCAATCTGTAGAAGAAATGAAGAGGTTTCAAGAGATGGATTTTGAATATGCAGAAGACATATCCGACAATTGTTCGATTGTGTTTATTCAAAGAGAAAAAGATTGAATTCTGCTTCTATAGAAAAGTAAAATAAAATTATCAAAGAATATAAGGAGGGCCGATATGCAGAAAAAGTTTATACAGATTTGTTTCGCTATGCTTCTATTGTTAGGAGGGGCGTATGCTATCGGTCTAGGTACCGAATCATTTGAAAAATTAGAAGGTGTCTATGAAACGAACGGTGATGCTTTAGGAACGGATTATACAATGGAATTTCATAAAGATGGAACTTTTGAAAAGTCAGAAGAAGATAGAGTGATTGAAAAAGGTACGTTCACACTCGTTGATAAAGAAAATAAAGAGTATGAACTTCTTTATGAGAATGGTGATCGTTATTATATTCTTCTTCATAAAGGAATCTTTGAGTATCCAATGTCCAGAGGCGCTGTTCATAAAATTGTCTTGATGCAGAAGGTGAAGTAAGCGTTGCAAAAATGGGCTTTTTTTCGTATAATTTTGCTTGTAAAACGTTAGAAAGAAAAGAGTAGTACCCGTTAGAATTAAATCGAAGAGAGAGATCTGTTCGCTGCAAGGATCTTATTTAAGAAGACGGTGAATTCACTTTTCAAGTGAGGTTAATCCCCTTCGTGTAGCTGCGTTAAAGCTAGAATCAAGGTGCGCATAAGTATGCGAATCAGGATGGTACCGCGTATAGTTCATTACGTTCCTGTTATGTTTATAACAGGAATTTTTTTATGGGAGGACACAAATGAGTGACAGAATTGAAGAAGTCCGCAGTGAAGCATTAGAAGCTGTCAAAAATGCGGCAAATCTGGAAAGTCTGAATCAAGTTCGTATTCAGTATCTTGGTAAAAAAGGTCTGATTCCAGGATTGATGAAAGAGATGAAAGATCTTCCAAAAGAAGAAAAACCAGCTTTTGGACAGAAAGTAAATGAAGCAAAGTCAGAAGTGACAGAATCTTTGAATGCAAAGCAGCAGGAATTAGAAGTTCTAGCTACTGCAGCAAAATTAGAAAAAGAAAAAATCGATATTACATTATCGGGGGATACACTCCGCATTGGTACAAGACATCCATTAATTATGATACAGCAGGAAATTGAGGATTTATTCCTTGGTATGGGATATAAAATCGCGGAAGGACCAGAAGTAGAACAGGATCATTACAACTTTGAACTTGCAAATATTCCACAGGATCATCCAGCTCGTGATATGCAGGATACATTCTATATTGATCCAAATACACTTTTACGTACACATACAACAGCTATGCAGATGCGTGAACTCGAAAAGTCAGAAGGAAAGACACCAATTAAGTTGATTTGCCCAGGTAAGGTATATCGTCGTGATGATGATGATGCGACACATTCGCATCAGTTCATGCAGTGTGAGTGTCTTGTTGTTGGCGAAAATGTTACTCTGACAGACTTGAAGGGTACTCTTGAGTTTATGGCTAATAAGCTTTTTGGAGAAGGTAGAAAGATTCGATTCCGTCCTTCTTATTTCCCATTTACAGAACCATCTGTAGAAGTTGATGTTTCTTGTCCATTCTGTAATGGAAAAGGATGTTCGGTATGTAAGGGGTCTGGATGGATTGAGATTTTAGGTGCTGGTATGGTTCATCCACATGTATTTGAAATGAATGGATTCGATTCGAAGACAACATCTGGATTTGCATTTGGTGTCGGTTTGGAACGTGTTGCCATGTTGAAGTATGGTATCAACGATATTCGAAATTTCTATACGAACGATGTTCGTTTCTTAAAAACATTCGATCGCTTTGATTAAGGAGGAACGGAAAATGAGATTAAGTTATAAATGGTTAAGTGAATATGTCAATCTTTCCGGCATAACTCCGGAAGAATTAGCAGAACGCATGACAACAGCAGGTCTTGAAGTAGAAGGCATTGAACCGATGGCAGATGCTTCTGGCTTAGTAATTGGTGAGGTTGTGGAGTGTGAAGACGTAGAAGGAACACATTTACATCGTACAATTACTAATGTTGGTGATGCGCAGTATCAGATTGTATGTGGTGCTCCGAATTGTCGTAAGGGACTAAAGGTTATCGCTGCTTTACCAGGTGCTAAATTACCTGGTGGAACAATTTCGGCAAGACCTTTACATGGGCTGGAATCCAACGGTATGCTTTGTGCTCTTTATGAATTAGGGGTGGACAAAAAAGCATTACGTCAGGAACAGTTAGAAGGAATTGAAGAATTACCAGAAGATGCTCCAGTTGGTGAGAAAGATGTACTTGGTTATTTAGGTCTAGATGATACGATTTTGGATGTTTCTTTAACACCGAATCGTGCCGATTGCTCTGCAATGTGGAATATGGCCAAAGAAGTTGGTGCTATTTTGAATCGTGAAGTTAAATGGCCAAATTATGAAGGAAAGTCAGAGTGTGGAGAAGAAGGTGACTTCAAAGTTTCCACAAAGACAGATAAATGTACATGCTACCTTGGAAAGAAAGTCAATCATGTAAAAGTTGGTCCATCTCCTAAGTGGATTCGTCAATATCTGAATGCGGCTGGTATTCATTCTGTCAATAATGTTGTCGATATTAGTAACTTCGTTATGTTAGAAACAGGACAGCCACTTCATTTCTATGATTTAAATAAGTTCAAGGCACATGAAATTACAGTTGTAGATGACTTGGAACAGGACTTTGTTGCTTTAGACGGCGAAACATTCCATATTCAGAATGGGGATATCATGATTACAACAGCTGGTGAAGCAACAGGTATTGCAGGTGTCATGGGTGGAGAAGAATCCATGATCGATGAAAATACAGAAGCTATTTTTATTGAAGCTGCACATTTCAATCATGCAAGTATCCGTCATACATCCATTCGCTTGAATCTAGTCACAGAAGCTGCACAGAGATTTACAAAGGGAATTGAAGAACCAGCAATGCAAAAAGCAATGGACCGTTCGATTCAGTTACTTTCGGAATATGCGGATGCATCTGGATTTGAAAAGACAGTACAGGCTGGTTCTATGTGTTATGAACCTCAGGTTGTTGTAGAGACACTGTCACATTGTAATGGATTATTAGGAACTTCTTTCACTATGGAGCAGGTTACAGATATTTTAAGTCGTTTAGACTTTAAGCCAGAAGTGAATGGAGATGAGATTGTATGTCATATTCCTTCTTATCGTATTGATATTGTAGGACAGTCAGATATTGATGAAGAAGTGATCCGTTTGTTAGGATTTGATTCTCTTGGATCAACGTTGCCAGATATCGCTGCTACGGTTGGACAGTTATCTCCAGCTCAGCAGTTAAGAAGAACAACACGTGAAGTTATGATGGCATATGGCTTAAATGAAATTGTTACATATACTTTAGTCAATGATACTTATGCTACAGAAGGATGTCAGCCTCTTGGGGAACCAATTGCGCTAGCAATGCCTATGAGTGAAGCACGTAAGAATGTTCGTACGAATCTGATTGATTCTGTTATGGAAGTTGTTCAGTATAACCAGGCACACCAGAATACAAATATTGGTGTGTATGAAATTTCTAAAGTATATGCAAAGGGTGATAAAGAAGAAGAACGATTTGCTATTGCAATGGAAGGCAATCTGCAGGAAGATCGTTTGAATCATATCGAAATTAAGGCGGATTTCTATGCCCTGAAAGGAATTATCACTTCTTGGTTAGAAAGACTTGGATATACAGGAAGTCGTATCAAAATCAAAGAAAATACAAAAGATATTACGCATTTCCATCCATATCGTAGTGCAGAGATTACTTTAGATAATCGTACATTAGGTATCTTTGGTGAACTTCATCCTGATTATGCACGTCGTTTCGATTTGAAACGTGTTTGTTATGCAGAACTTTCTTTAGATCCATTATTATCTTCGAAAGCTGGTCGTATCCGCTTTACAGAACTTCCAAAGTTCCCAGCAGTTACAAGAGATATTGCTCTTGTTACGGATAAAATCGTATCCGCTGCAGAAATCCTTAAGACAGTGCGTAGCTCTGGTGTTAAAATTTTAAGTAATGTGGAAGTGTTCGATGTATATGAAGGAGAACATGTCGAAGAAGGTAAGAAGTCGGTTGCTCTTACGCTCACTTATCAGGCTGATCATACTTTAAAAGAAGATGAAATTATCGAATCTCATAATAAGATTTTAGAGAATCTGAAGAAGCGTGTACACGCAGAATTAAGAGCTTAAGAAATGAAATCCTATTTCATTATGAAATAGGATTTTTTTACTATTGTAGAAGAATACATTGAAATGATGAAATAGTGGGTTTTGTTTACAGTTTTACAATAAAAAATAGGGAAAAACAGTTAAATTAGTGGATAATATCATGTACTTTGTGGAAAATCTATGTTAACGTATCTATGTCATTTGACAGGAGAAATTGAAATGAAATTTACAAAAGCATTATTTGCAGGATTAATGGCTGTTTCTTTAGCAGCTTGCAGCAAGCCAGTTGAAAGTGCTTCATCCGTTCAGGAAGAAGCTTCCGCTGAAAGCGCTTCTTCTGCTGAAGAAGAAATCGCTACAAGCGGTTCTTATGATGTTAAGAACGTTTGTGGAGAAACAGTTAATGAACTGTACTTCTATAAGACAGGTGACTCTGAAAAGGGTAAGAACTATGCTGAAGGTGGTTTAGCAGATGGTTCTAACGTCAAAGTGGAAATCGAAGTTTCTGAAGAAGAAGCTGCAGATTACCACATGACAGTTGAATTCGTTACAGAAGGTGGCGAAGATATCGTTGCTTTCGATAACTTATCTCTTGAAGAAGCTAATATGTATCTGAAGAGTTCCGCTGACGTTGAGTCCGGTGCTACTCCATTCACAGAACCAGAAGCTTAATTTAAGAAAAACAAAAAAGGTCATTATGACCTTTTTTCTTATTTTTGACGTATGATCTTTTCCAGTAAACGATAGAGTGGAAAAGTAAGAAAGATACTTACTAAAAGACAGACAGGAAGAACAAACATTTTATCTAAGAAAGAATGAATGATCATATATGTTAATAACATACAAATGAAAAAGAGGATGATCATAGATAAGAAAGAGAAGATAGTTGAACGAGAAGCAGTTTTCCAAACAGTATCAAGCTGATCCTGTTTTTTTTTATTTTTATTATCTTTGTTTGTCATACTATCAGTATAGCTGTTTGGAGGTAAAATATGCAATAATAGTAAAAAAAAGAGGCTAAGAATATGAAGCAGATCATTACAATGCATTCACGAGTCAAAGATGTATGGAATACAATCATTGGCCATGATATTTTAGCAAAGCTCTTATTACAGACAGGATTATCTGAAAAAGCACTTTTAAATTCGCTTGTTGGTAATTTTTCACTGTGGATGATCCGTAAGATGACAGAAAAGATATTGGATGCACCATTTTGGCCAGCTTTCTTACATTTAGTGAATTCGGAGTTAGACGATGAGGCGCCATTAGATGGGAAAGTAGAACGTACATGGTGGAAAGAGGCGGTATTCTATCAGATTTATCCACGTACATTCTGTGATTCAAACGGAGATGGCATAGGTGATATACAAGGTATCATACAGAAGTTGGACTACTTAAAAGAATTAGGTGTTGATGCGTTATGGTTGTCCCCAATTTACGATTCTCCAATGGCAGATAATGGCTATGATATTCGTGATTATGAAAAGATCAATTCGGATTTTGGTACGATGGAAGACTTTGAACAGTTGCTCAAAGAAGTCCATGCGAAAGGGATGAAATTAATCATGGATCTTGTTGTAAACCATACATCGGATGAACATCGTTGGTTTCAACAAGCGATACAAGATCCTAAGAGTCCATATCGTGACTACTATTTCATAAGACCGTATACAAAAGAAGAACCAAATAATTGGACTTCTTTCTTTTCCGGTAGTGCTTGGAGTCATTATGGAAAAGAAAAAGATTGGGCTCTTCATCTGTTTGCGGAAAAACAGGTGGATCTGAACTGGGACAATCCAAAAGTACGTGAAGAGATTGCGGATATGGTGAATCGTTGGTTAGATAAAGGGGTTGATGGATTTCGTATGGATGTCATCAACTATATTTCCAAAGATAAGGGATTACCAGCCGGAAATGAATCTGTTGGAACATTGATGGGCTATCGAGGGATTGAACATTATTATTATGGCCCACACTTACATACATACTTACATGAGTTACACCAGAACACTTTTGCGAAACATCATGCTTTTTCGATTGGTGAGACACCAGGACTTGGTAGGAAAATGTGTCGAAGAGTGACAGGGGCTGAAAGGGAAGAATTAGATATGGTATTCTCTTTTGATCATTTAGAGACACCAGGACATGTACGATGGGATGCTTATCAATATGATTTGAACTATTATCGTAATTATTTATTGGATTGGCAGAAGAATTATGGGAATAATTGTTGGATGTCTCTGTTTTATAACAATCATGATAATCCACGTATGGTATCCAAGATTGATCTAGCCGGAATCTATCGAAAAGAAATTGAAATTTTATTAGCAGTCCTTCAATTTACAATGAAAGGAACACCATTTATTTATCAAGGAGATGAAATGGGACTAGTAAACTATTTATTTCGTTCCATTGATGATATTCAAGACATCGAATCCAAGAACTATTATGAAAAATTAATTCTGGAAGGTGAAAAAGAAATCGATGCCTGGAAGACAATTCTAGCAGGAACAAGGGATCACGCTCGAAGAATGTTACCGTGGAATAATCAAGAAATTCCAGAATTAAAACAAGAAATCGATACCTCTATTCAATCTATTTATAAACAATTGATTCATTTGCGCAAAGAACATTCCTGTCTGATATATGGGGAGTTAAATGTGATTGATTGTCATTTTGATCGATTTGTATATGAGCGAAAAGATGCAAAAGAAAGCTTTCGTATCGATTGCAATCTTGGAAATCAAAATAGGAAGGCCTATAAAATGCCGCATGAATATGCACTTTTAGGAGAGTCTTCTTCTTGTTCAAAGGAATTGAGACCATATGAAGTACGTATTTGGTATTACAAAAAAGAAAGAACTGCAAAAAAAAGTTAGCACTCCTATTGACAGTCTGCCAATTACTGCTTATACTGACAGTTGTTAGCAATCATTAATGATGAGTGCTAAACCACATAGGAGGCATAAAAAATGTTAAGACCATTACATGATTATGTAGTTTTAGAAAAAGTGAAAGAAGAAGAAAAGACAGAAAGCGGAATTATCCTTACAACAAAAGAAGCAAAGGATGAACCTAGCCATGCCGTTGTGGTTGCGGTAGGACCGGGTAAGATGGAAGATGGCAAAGTAATGCCAATTGACCTCAAAGAAGGTATGCATGTCATCTATAAGAAGTACTCTGGAACAGAAGTTAAAGATGGAAAGAAAGAGTATTTATTGATTAAAGCAGAAGATATTCTTGCAGTTGTTGAGTAATCAGAAAGAAGGTTGTTGAACATGGCAAAGGAAATTAGATATTCAAAAGATGCACGTCAGGGAATGCTGAACGGTGTAAATAAATTAGCAAATGCAGTTAAAGTTACATTAGGCCCTAAGGGAAGAAATGTAGTTCTTGAAAAGAGCTATGGTTCACCAGTTATTACAAATGATGGTGTAACCATTGCAAAAGAAATTGAACTTGAAGATAAGTTCGAGAACATGGGTGCAAAGCTTGTCTATGAAGCTGCTAATAACACAAATGAATTAGCAGGTGATGGTACAACAACAGCTACATTATTGACTCAGGCTATGATTACAAACGGTCTGAAACAGGTCGATAAGGGAGCTAACCCAGTTCTGATGAGAGAAGGTATGGAAAAGGCAGCACATACAGTTGCTGATAAGCTGCTTGAGAAGTCTCATCAGGTCACAACAAATGAAGATGTAAAGAATATTGCTACAATTTCTTCTGGTAGTGAAGAAATTGGTTCTATCATTGCAGAGGCAATGGATAAAGTTGGTAACGATGGTGTCATTAATGTAGATGAATCTCGTTCTTTTGAGACATCTCTTGAAATGACAGAAGGTCTCCAGTATGACAAGGGATATGTATCTCCATATATGGTCACAGATCATGATAAGAATGAAGTTACACTTGAGAACCCATTAATCATGGTTACTGACCAGAAAGTCAATACAATTCAAGATATCCTTCCAGTATTAGAGGAGGTTGTTAAGGCTAATCGTGGTCTTCTTATCATCGCAGATGACTATGATAATGAAGTTATGTCAACACTCATTATTAACAAGCTTCGTGGTACATTTAATGTTGTAGCTACAAAGGCTCCTGGATTTGGTGACAGTGCAAAAGCTCAGCTCGGCGATATCGCTGTTATGACAGGTGCTCAGTTCTTTGCAAAAGATTTGAATATGAATCTTGCAGATATGAAAGTATCGGATCTTGGTTCTGCTAAGAAGATTGTAGTTGGCAAGGATAAGACAACTATCATTGATGGTAATGGTACTAAAGATGAAGTTGCCGCAAGAGTAAATGACATTAAGAATCAGATTGAGGAAACAACATCTGACTATGATAAGAAGAAGCTTCAGGAAAGACTTGGTAAGCTCACAAATGGTGTTGCTTTAATTAAAGTTGGTGCAACAACAGAAACAGAATTGAAAGATAAGAAGCTCAGAATTGAAGATGCCCTCAATGCTACAAAGGCAGCTGTTGAAGAAGGCGTTGTTACAGGTGGCGGACTTGCTCTGGTTCAGGCATATAAAGATGTCCGTGATGTTCTGAAGAGTGATGTTGTTGATGAACAGCGTGGTATCAATGTTGTTCTTGAAGCATTGAAAGAACCAATTCAGCAGATTGCAGAAAATGCAGGTTTTGATGGATCTGAAATTCTTGAAAAGCAGTTAACTGCCGAAGAAAATATTGGTTTCAATGCTAAGAATGGCGAATGGATTGATATGTTCCAGAATGGTATCATTGATCCAACTAAGGTCACAAGAAGTGCTCTTCTGAATGCAGCTAGTATTTCTGGCTTATTCATTACTACAGAAGCAGCTGTTGCAGATATTCCAAGTAAAGAACCTGCAACACCAGCTCCACAGTATTAATAAATGATTTAACAGATGGTCATAGAGTGAGCTCTTTAGGTATCTATACTTAAAGATGCTCACTCTCTTTTTGTTTGGAAATATATTAAGATTTCTTTGGATTTTGTATTTTATTGTGAGAGGGGATAGGGATGACGTATAATTTAATGGGAATAGAATTATGTTGAGTATATTTTTTATTACACTAGTTATGGTAATCCTATCGGAGGGGGTAGGACAGTGGTTCTTAAAACTGATTGGTGCAGATCGTGATGGTTTTGCGGCACCGGTTGGAACATCAATCTTATTTACACTATTAGAAATTGTATATTTGCCAGTTATGTTACATCGAGGAAATATGCATTCGATAGCTGTTTTGACTGTTATTGTGATTGGTATTGCACTAATTATATTAGGAAGAGCATTTATTGAAACATATTATTCGTTGGTACGTCCGCGAATGATTTACGTTCTTTTTAGTGCATTATTATTGATGGGGCTATTTGCTGTATGTGCGACACGTTTGGATCCTTCCAATAACGCAGAACTTGTACAGATGATCGGGAATGCGCATGCATCGAGTATTGATCTTACAGGAGCACGTTTGCAAGGATATTCCTTGTTTGGTTCTTGTGCTGTCTTATTATTTGGGGGAAGCCCAATTGCAACAGCCATTGCATTAAGTGTTTATGCAAATATGATCACGGTCATGCTGTTGTTAAATATTATAGATAGTTTTCAGATTGAGAATCCTTGGTTTCGTTTTACATTGATTTTGGAAAGTGTATTTTACTATCAATTTTATAGTTGGAAGATTATTAGTGCATTCCAAGGTGGAAACTGGAGATTAGTCTTTGCAGCACTTTCTTTATTTGCTTTATATCAATGGTTAAAGACTGGAAATGATAGAAATAAATTTATCTATATTGCGGCTATGGGAGCAGGATTTTTTGCTCATAAAGGTTTCTTTATGATTGCAGTAGAAATTCTGTACTGTCTTGCTTGCTGGTTATTTTATCATCGTAAGATACGCGCTTTATTTGATGTATCGACTTTCTTTATTCCGATTGTCGTCTATTTTTCAGCTTGGTTAAGTTTATCAAAACCTATGGCAGGTCTTCTGTTATTTGGGATTTATATTCTTTTCTGTTTGTTACGTCACAGAAAAAAAGTATATAGACGAATGATTAATTTAGAGAATTACTTAATTGATCATAGTAGAGGTCTTTTCTATATTGCCATTCCACTAATATTTTTAGTTGGAACATTTATTCTTCGTTTCTTTGTTGATGGATATGGCTTTGAATATTCAGAATATATTTCCCTTTTCTCAGCATCTTCTTTGAAGAGTTACTTATTTATGAGTGGTTCGTTCATTGATTTTATATTAGATATATGGAGATGGGCAGGTTTGTTCTTCTTTCTTGTAAAAGCTGAGACGGATGAAGAAAAAATGATTCGTAATTTATTCTTAGGAATGGTTGTGTTCTTTGTAAATCCATTATGTATGGGTATGTTATCTGAGATAACAGGTATTGAGACTTATGCATATGCTTTTGAAATCCTATTTAATCCATTTACAGATGTGTTGATTTTTTATTGGATCTATAAGCAGTTTGAGTGGACGGTTGCAGGACAATGGCTTCTAGAGCTCTGTCTTGTTTTTGCGGTAATATTTGGACATGCATCTAGTTTTGCAAATAAGAGTTCTGGATTATATAGTGATTTGATTGAATATGATGCACAGACAGGGGAGGTGATCATACCATGAATGTATATGATTGGGATCAAACAATCTATCGACAGGATAGTACAGCAAATTTTGTAGGATGGTTATATATTCATCGTCCTAAGACTTTATTGAGTATTCCTCGGACTGTAGGAAGTCTGATTCTTTATGCGTTACATATCTTTAAAAAAATCGAATTTAAAGAGAATCTGTATCATATGTTTACCTATGTAAAAGATATAGATCGGGCCGCGGATGAGTTTGTGGATTCTCATATGAATCATGTCAAACAGTTCTACAAAGAGCAGCAAAAAGAAGATGATATTGTTATCTCAGCATCGCCGGAATTTACCATAGGAAGATTCTGTAAACGTCTTGGAATCAAGAGATATATGGCAACTCATGTTGATCCTGCAACGGGAAAACATTTAGGAGACAATTGCCATGGTGCAGAAAAAGTTAGACGTTTTCGTGAAAAATATGGAAATGCAAAGATAGATAATTTTTATTCGGATTCTTTACATGATACCCCTTTAGCAATGGAAGCAGAACATGCCTGGCTTGTAAAAGGGGATAAAATTAAACCATGGCCAGAACAGAAGGAGAAAGCATAGAATATGACCTATTTAAATAAATATGATGTCATTATTATTGGTGGTGGAATTGGTGGTTTGATGTGCGCTTATCGACTCAGTGAAAAGAGGCCAGATCTTTCTGTCTTGATTTTAGAAAGAGGAAAGTGTCTGGAAGAGCGTAGTTGCCCGATTCTTGCAGGTAAAGTATCGAAATGCGTAAAGTGTAATCCATGTGCAATTATGGAAGGTCTTTCTGGTGCGGGGGCTTTTTCAGATGGAAAGTATAATATTACAACGGAATATGGAGGTTGGCTGCCAAATGTCATGAGTCCTTCCGTTGTGATGGATTATATTTATCAAGCAGATGATATTCTAGTGAAGTACGGTGCAGATCAAGAAGTATATCATCCAGATAATGAATTAAAGGCCTTATGCTTACGTTATGATCTGCATATGCAACAGGCGGATGTCAAACATCTTGGTACGGATGCGAACTATACAACAATGTTGCATTTTATCCATGCAATGGATGGCAAAGTTCAAATTGAGACAATGGCAGAAGTAAAAGATGTGGATCGAGAAAAGCATATGGTTACTTTTGTACAAAATGGAGAAGAACATACGATTACTGGTAAAGTGGTTGTTTTTGCGGTTGGACGTGTTGGTAATGGAATGTTTGAAAATTGGTGTAATAAGAATCAGATCCGTCGTCAAAATAATCAGGTAGATATTGGTGTTCGCGTAGAACTTCCTTATGAAATTTGGGAACATTTCTCTTCACGAATTTATGAGCCAAAGATCTATTTTAAGAATGGCCATTATGGAGATCGTACAAGAATGTTCTGCTTTAATGAAAGAGGATATGTTGTTACCGAAAATTCAGATGGAGTGCTTACGGTCAACGGACATTCGTATAAAGATAAAGCAAAGCAGTCTGAAAATTCGAATTTCGCTCTTTTGTCTTCGACAGATTTTACAGAGCCGTTCGATCAGCCAGTTGAATATGCTCGCTATATTGCTTCTTTAGCCAATAAGATTTCTGGTGGCTATGTATTAGTACAAAGATTAGGAGACCTTGAGAAGGGAAGAAGAACAACTGCATCTCGATTGGCACAGTCTTCCGTTCATCCAACACTGGATGCAGTTCCGGGTGATCTTTCACTCTGTATGCCCAAAAGACAGCTCGACAATATTATTGAAACATTACATGCTTTAGATAAAGTGGCTCCAGGTACAGCAAATGAAGATACATTATTATATGGCGTGGAATGTAAATACTATAGTGCTCGTCCAGAAGCAAAAAACTTTGAGCTCAAAGCAGCGCCAGGTATTTATGCTTTAGGAGATGGGGCAGGATTCACACGATCTTTGTCGCAAGCGGCAGCAAACGGTTTGATTGTTGGCGATATATTAGCGAAAAAAGACCTTTAAAAAAAGCTTTTGTCTATCTTTTTGAGATAGACAGAAGCTTTTTTTGATATTTTTTATATAAACAATATGGTTCAAAAGATTTGAATTGAAATGGTGGGAAATTCTTATGCGAAAGAAAAGCAATTTCTTAGTTGTTTTTACGTTGTTCGTATATCTTTCTTTTACAGTACTGAGCAATCAATACTTAAAAAACATAGAATATGACAATGTTGCAGCAAATGATTATTTTTCAGATCATACTTTAGAAGTTTATAATGATTCATATTTGGCCGATTATATCGATGGGCTTTTACAGCAGCAAGATCCATCCATATCTTTAAATGTAATAGATCCAATCGGGGAAGTACGTAAAATTGCTGTTTTTGGTGATGTTATAAGACCAAAAATAACAGAAGGAAGATTCTTTGAGGACGAAGACTTTCAAAATTCCGCAAGCAATTATGCGATTGTATCGACTGCATCTAGTAAGCAAGTAGGGGAGCAGATTGAATGGAATGAAATTTCGTATGAAATTGTTGGACGTTTTAAGGAAAGAGGGTTTCAATCGGATACGTTAGTGTTTACCAATCTCAAAGAGGCAGATGTAGAATATAGCCCGGTTTTAAAAATCGATTATGGGGATAATGAAAATTTGTATCAGAATGCGATGGAGGATACAAATATTCGAGTTAGTAGTAATGGCACGGTTGGTTTTACGAATTCTCTTCCAGAACGTACTATCTTTTTCATGGTACAGATTTTATTTTGTCTCTCTATTCTTGTTGTTATGTATTTCTATGTCGAAGATAAAAGAGAAGAGATACGGATTAAAATTATTTTTTGATATTCATTCTATAAGATTTATAGCGATAGTTTATGGAATATTTTCTTATATTTATTTGTCACATGGATTATTACTGCATTATTCGTTCAGGATATATCTAGTATTCGTTATCTTTTGTTTGCAGTGTTGTTATCCGCATTGACACTTTATGTTCCGACGCGTGAAATTGCAAAATCGATGAAGTTGAGGAAGAAGTATGAGAACAAAGTGGAAAGAAATTAAAATTAATCTATTTCATTCTAAATATTTGTCATTCATATTTGTATTACATTTATCTGTCATTCTTACGTTGATTGGATTTTTAGGAATCAATGTGATGATGCAAGGAAATGCATATAATGATTTTTATTCGATCTTCAATGATCAAAATGTTTATAACGTCATGGATATTGGTGGTACAGAGACATATTCAAAAGTTATGAATGTTGAAAATTTAGAACAGATTGAAGAACTCTATCATACATTGAACCAAAAATATACATATATTCATCAGATTGAAAGCTCATTTCCTGCAACATATGATGATTCGAAAAAACAATTTATGATAGGTGGAAAAGATTCTGTGGATAGTTATGCTACTTCGGGTATCGCATCCTATTATTCTTTACGAGTAAATCCAAACTTTTTTAAGATATATTCAATACATATGGCTGAGGGCTCCTTCTTTGATGATAACTATATGTATAAGATTGGTGATACTGTCCCAGTTATATTAGGAAATGATTATGAACAATATTATGAAGTTGGAGATACTTTTAAAGGAGATTATTTCTTGTTTCCAGAAGAGACAGAATATCAAGTTGTGGGTATATTAGAAAAAGAAAGCTCTTATTTTGGATTAAGTATTGGAAGCTATCTATCCTTAGATCATTATATTCTTGTTCCAGATGTGAATCTGACAAAGGAAAATTCCTATCGTCCAGAAGTGATTCTTGCAAATTTATCGCAGAAGATTCCTTCTATGATTCTTTCGCAGGAGGATTCTCTAAAAGATTTGCGTAGTACGATTGCGTCCTATGGGATGTCGGAAATGTATCGGATCGATGATCAAAGAGAAGTTATCAATGGGATTTATCATGATGCAATGAATCAATTTAAGACAGTGTTGATTGCTTTTGTTGTTCTATCTCTCTTTAGTATTCTGATTATTACGATGAACTGCTTTAGAAGGATATCGATGAATTTTGAAAGATATGCGATACATATGGCAAATGGGGCTTCGCTGAAGGATATCACGGAATATATTATGTCGGATCTTGCGATTCAATTAGGTCTTTCAGATTTTGTAGCAATTGTTTTGAATATAATCGTATCTTGGCGAGTTGTGGTAAACTTTCGAGTTAATATATCTTTTATTCCTTTCGTAGTATTATTTATTATTCTTTTCAGTTTATTGATTTATTTTGTGATTTATATCATTGTTCGTTTACGTTTGATAAAGTTTAAAATTTCAGATTTTATAAGGGGACTAGTGCGCTGTATTGTTGATATTTAACTAAATATTTATAGCTATTATAGCCGC
>CAUWDF010000034.1:0-17177 GCA_963557245.1 uncultured Bulleidia sp. | reverse complement strand
AATTTTTTGTTCTTCTGTTAATTTCATAAAAAATGAACCCTCCAAGTTGAACTTTCACTTTGTCCAACTTTCGGGGTTCACTACATAAGAATTCTCTTTGTTTATTAGATTAAAGATGTAATACTCGTTCTTTAATTTCCTGTGTACGTCCTTGGTTCCAGAACTGCGTACCGATATAACCACAAGTACGTCTTGCAACATTCATTGTATTCTGATCCGTATTTCCACAATTTGGACATCTCCAAATTAACTTATGATTCTCGTCTTCTACAATCTGAATCTCTCCATCATATCCACACTTTTGGCAATAGTCACTCTTTGTATTTAATTCCGCATACATAATTGTCTTATAGATATGCTTCATAAGAGCTAAGACTGCTGGAATATTATTCTGCATATTTGGAACTTCAACATAGGAAATCGCACCACCTGGAGATAACTGCTGGAAACGTGCTTCTTTTGTTAACTTATCAAAGGCATTGATATTCTCTGTAACATGTACATGATACGAATTTGTAATATAGTTCTTATCCGTTACACCCTTAATAATTCCAAATCTCTCCTGTAAGCACTTTGCAAACTTATACGTTGTAGACTCCATTGGTGTTCCATAGACGGAGAAGTCGATATTTGTTTCCTTCTTCCACTTATTACAAGCATCATTCAGATGTTGCATAACCGCAAGACCGAACTTCTCACCCTCTGGAGAAGTATGGGATTCACCTGTCATATAGCGGACACATTCTGCTAATCCACCATAACCAAGGGAAATTGTACTATATCCGTTATATAATAATTTATCAATCTTCTCCCCCTTTTTAAGACGAGAAATTGCGCCATACTGCCATAAGATAGGTGCTGTATCGGACAATGTTCCCTTTAAACGATTATGACGAATCATTAATGCTCTATAACAGAGATCCAATCTTTCATCGAACAGCTTCCAGAATGTATCCATATCTTTCTTAGAAGAACATGCAATATCAACAAGATTGATTGTAACAACGCCCTGGTTGAATCTTCCATAATACTTATGCTTTCCTGGCTTTGTATTCAGAGCATGCTCTGGATTATCCCAACCATTATCTGTAAAACGGTCTGGTGTCAAGAAGGAACGACATCCCATACATGGATATACATCCCCCTTCATTTCACGCATGATCTTAGCAGAAATATAGTCAGGGACAAGTCTCTTTGCAGTACATTCTGCAGCGAGTTTTGTCAGATAATAATATTTCGAATCTTCATAAATATTATCTTCATCTAATGCATAGATTAGTTTTGGGAAGGCTGGTGTGATATAGACTCCCTTCTCATTCTTAACCCCAAGCATTCTCTGCTTAAGCATTTCTTCAATAATTAAAGCAAGATCTTCACGTGTCTGTCCTTCTGGTACTTCATCTAGATACATAAAGACTGTCACAAATGGAGCCTGACCATTTGTTGTCATCAAAGTAATAATCTGATACTGAATTGTCTGAACACCAGTTGTGATTTCACGTCTAACACGTGCTTCCGCAATCTGATCAATTTTTTCCTGTGTTACATCGACACCAGCCGCTTCCATTTCAACTTTCACAGCTTTTCTATACTTCTGACGACTCACATCAACAAATGGAGCAAGATGTGCTAATGTAATTGTCTGACCACCATACTGATTCGAAGCAACCTGTGCAATAATCTGTGTTGCAATATTACATGCCGTTGCGAAACTATGTGGCTTTTCAATCTCAGTTCCAGAAATGACTGTGCCATTCTGCAACATATCTTCAAGGTTGACTAAACAGCAGTTGTACATTGGCTGTGCAAAATAATCCGAATCATGGAAATGAATGATTCCCTTTTCATGTGCTTCCCAAATATCTGGTGGAAGAAGGAACCTTTTTGTAATATCTTTTGATACTTCACCAGCCATATAGTCACGCTGGGTTGAATTGACGGTAGGATTCTTATTAGAATTCTCCTGCTTTGCTTCTTCATTCGTATTTCCTAAAAGAGAAAGGATTTTCTTATCTGTTGTATTCGCCTTACGTACAAGAGCTCTTTCATAGCGATATGTAATATAGTTACGAGCAACCGTATAAGCGCCTTCTGCCATCAGTTCATTTTCAACAAAATCCTGAATTTCTTCTACCGAAATCGATCTCTGGACAGCATTGCACTGCGCAATGACTTTATTTGTAATATCTGTAATTGTATCTTCAGAAATCTGTTTATCTTCGTGTGTAGCACGATTTGCTTTACGTACTGCATTTAAAATTTTATCCGCATCAAATGTGACTTCTTCGCCACTTCTTTTTATAACGTTCATATTATCCTCCGCTACATTGCAGCGATATAGTTGGAAGTCCAACTAATATCTATCTGCAACAAAACTATAATGGAATTCCCCTTCCAACTCAAGCTATTTACCCTATGTTTCAACTAGTTCTTTTTTTCGCAAACAGATTAATTTTCATAGAATTTCGTTAAAGCCTTTATTCATCCGACTTTCATGATTTTCATTTTTCATTTTAATTTTCTTGAACAAATAAACTATTTTTTTCAACTTTTTTGCCCGATTTTTATGAATTATTTGCTAAAACTCGATATTTCGGTATAAAAAATCCACTATTTCTATTTCTCTTATACAACGTAAAAAAGATCAGATACTAAGTATCCGATCTTTTAGCAAATAAAAATTTCTTTACATCTACCATTTGCTCACGTGCTACTTGTACCCCAAGACGATATACTCTTTCCAGTTCTTTCGCATCATGACAAATCGAGCCGATATTGAGTGATTCTGTTGGACGGATGACAAATGTATTACCGATTTCTTCTTGTCGCTTAATATAAGCAATTTCATTATTGTAGCGTTCATAACGTGTCACAATCTGCTCATAGACTGCTGGATAGGAACGTAACATTACTTTCATTACTTTCTTCATTCGTTCCGAGAAAGGTTTTTTACGATAGGATTCCGGTTGTGTTAGAATCACTACATTTTTATGATATCCTTCGGACTGAAAAAATCCCAAAGGTACAGAATCAGATATTCCTCCATCTAGTAGATCATATCCATCTACCTGTACCGCTTTGGAAGCTATCGGCATCGAAGCAGAACCACGGATCCATAACATATCCTCTTTACCACCTGTCGTACAGGGATGATACAATGGCAATCCATTCTTAGCATTGGTCGCCACACACCAAAACTCCATAGGATTCTTACGGAATGTATCTGCATCCCAAATATCCAATTTAGAAGGAAGAACTTCATAATCGAATTTTCCATTATAAAGATCACCTGTCAAAATCCACGATAGTAAAGAACAATATCTTAAATCATGACTATATGCAGTACTATAACGAATCGCTCTACCAATCTGATGTGACTTATAATTACAGCCGAACGCTGCCCCTGCAGAAACCCCAATCGCTCCATCGAACGTGATACCTTCATGCATGAAGGTATCAATAACTCCAGCAGTGAACATTCCACGCATGGCACCGCCTTCCATTACAAGACCTGTCTTCATCAATGTCTATAATACCCAGAACGAACTGCTTCTTCTGCAACTGCTTTCGCAACCGTAGGAACAACTCTTTCATCAAAAGCTGAAACAATAACATTCTCCGGATTCAATTCATCATCCGAGATTAAGGATGCAATTCCAATGGAAGCTGCCATCTTCATTTCTTCTGTAATCTTAGTAGCTTTCGCATCTAATGCCCCACGGAACAGACCTGGGAATGCAAGAAGGTTATTGACCTGGTTTGGATAATCGGAACGTCCTGTACCGATAATATAAGCACCAGCATCTTTGACATCTTCATAAGAAATTTCCGGTTCTGGATTTGCCATTGCAAAAACAACATTACCTGGATTCATGGAACGAACCATTTCCTTTGTAACAAGTCTTGGTGCACTTACCCCAACAAAGATATCCGCACCGACCATTGCTTCAGCAAGAGAAGCATAGTGCTGATAATCGAGATTGACATACTGCAATAATTCTTTCTTCAAATCGTTATAAGAATCCGCCTTATCTGGATCCACGCAACCATCAATATCAAAGGCATAGATTTTATGGAATCCATAGCGATATAACATGCGGATAATGGAAGAACCTGCTGCTCCACAACCCGAAATAACAACTTTCTGTTCTTCTGGTTTCGCTTTTTTTAAGCGTAAACAGTTAATTAATGCTGCTAATACAACAATTGCAGTACCATGCTGATCGTCATGGAATACAGGAATGCTACATTCTTCAATTAAACGACGTTCAATTTCTACGCAACGAGGCGCACTAATATCTTCAAGATTCACTGCCCCAAAAGATGGCGCAACTGTCTTTACAAATTTCACAATCTCATCAGTATCTTTTGTATCAATGACAAGTGGCCATGCATCGATTCCAGCAAACTTCTTCATCAAAAGACATTTACCTTCCATAACCGGCATCGCCGCTTCAGGTCCGATATCCCCTAGTCCAAGCACAGCTGTTCCATCCGATATAACCGCTACTGTATTTCCACGGTTTGTATATACATAAGACTGTTCTGGATCTTTTGCAATTTCACGACACGGCTGTGCAACACCAGGTGTATATGCAACACTCAGATCATGACTATCCTCACATGGAATCTTTGATTCAACACATAATTTTCCATGATGTTCGGCATGTAACTTTAATGCTTCATCGTAAAAACTCATCTTCAATCCTCCAAATCATAAATATCTGTCCCCATACAATCGAGACCAACAAAACATGGGAAATCTTCTACTTCTAGTTCAGTAACCGCTTCTGAAAGAAGATCTTCAAAAGCAACCATCTTACGTTTTTTAATACAGTGAGAAAGAAGTGCTCCCGCACCACCTGTAGCCACAAAATAAATCATATGGTACTTCTTGACCGCCGCAACAACTCGTTCATCTCTTCGTCCCTTACCAATCATGCATCGCATTCCATATTCAGCAAGTAATGGAACATAAGGATCCATACGAGAAGCTGTCGTTGGCCCAGCCGATCCAATCACCTGTCCTTCTGCAGCAGGGGTCGGACCAACATAATAAATGGTGGCGTTTTCTAAATCAAAAGGTAATTCTTCCCCTTTTTCAATCATCTCTTTTAGTCGCTTATGAGCCGCATCACGAGCCGTATAGATCTTACCAGATAAGAGAACAGGTTCTCCCGCTTTTAAGCTCATACGCACTTCTTCACTCATTGGTAATAGAATCCGTTTCATTCAATCACCTCACTTGCATGACGACACACATGACAGCACATATTCACAGCTACAGGTAAACCGGCAATATGTGTCGGAGCTTGTTCAATCTGAATTTTGAGAGCTGTCGTATTCCCATGGAAACCCATCGGACCAACATGCAGTTCATTTGCTTCTTTTAAAAGTTCCTCTTCTAATGCACGATAAGAAGGATCTTCATTTCCTTCCGAAAGTGGCCGTAACAGTGCCTTCTTTGCCATCACAGCACATGAATCAAATGTACCGCCAACACCAACACCAACAATAAATGGCGGGCATGCATTCGGTCCTGCTTTACGAATCGTATCGAGCACAAACTTTTTCACCCCTTCAACGCCATCCGCCGGTGTCAACATTGCTAATGCGGACTTGTTTTCTGAGCCAAATCCCTTTGCCATGATTTCCACCTTTACTTTATCTCCTGGGACAATATCCGTGTAAATAATCGCTGGTGTATTGTCTCCTGTATTCTTACGAGCAAAGATAGGATCCGAAACACTCGACGCACGAAGATAGTTCTCACTATATCCTCTACGTACGCCTTCTTGCACAGCATCTTTCAGATTTCCTCCAACAAAATGAACCTCCTGACCAATCTCCAAGAACACGATTACAAGACCCGTATCCTGGCAAATTGGAATGCGTTCTTTTTCTGCAATCACTGCATTCTGTTCGAGCATTTCCATAGCAGAAACAGATCTTGAACTAGTTTCGTTCTCTCTCCCTTTATGAAGAGCTTCCAGAATATCTTTCGAATAGACACATGCGATATTTCCACAGGCCTCTCGAACGACATCTGTAATTTTTTTAACATTAATTTCTCTCATGTTTCCATTCTATCATTATTATGGCTCAAAACAGTAGATAGATTACCCAAACAATAAATTCCTCGAATGGCTTGCCTCCTTTGGAAATCCATACATCAAAAAAAGCATCTGACTATCGCATCACCAACCTATCTTTTCTGTAGAAAAATTAAATTTTAATCCATATTTTCATTTTCTGTATGCATCTTTTTTATCCCCTTTTCAATCGTTTCTATCTTTTCAACCATAAATTATTTACAAAGTTTTATGTCTGTCATCTTGAAATCATCCGCCGCTGATGATAGGATATTTAGCAGTCAATAGATTAGAGTGCTAAGGAGGAACGCATATGGCTAAAAAACAGTTTAAAGCAGAATCCAAGCGTCTTTTGGATCTGATGATCAATTCCATTTACACAAATCAGGAAATATTCCTTCGTGAAATTATTTCGAATGCTTCAGATGCTCTAGATAAGAGACATTATCTATCTCTTACCGAGCCTGCTCATAAAGTAAACGACGATGACCTAAAGATCCGTATTGAACGCCACAAGGACACAAGACAGCTTGTCATCGAAGACACAGGTATCGGTATGACAGATGAAGAACTGGAGAATAACCTCGGTACAATCGCCAAATCTGGTTCTGCAGAATTCCGCGAAAAATTAGAAGAAGCTTCTAAGAACACAGACATCATCGGTCAGTTTGGTGTCGGTTTCTATTCTGCATTTATGGTCGCAAAAAGAATCCTTGTTGAGACCCATTCCGCAACATGTGACCAGGCATATAGTTGGGCATCTTCCGGGGAAGACGGTTATGTTATTTCCGAAATTGACAAACCAGAGATTGGCACAAGAATCACTCTCGACCTCAAAGACGACACTGATGACATCAAGTACAGTGACTATCTAGAAGAATATAAGATTCGTGAACTGATTAAAAAGTACAGTGACTACGTCCGTTATCCAATTGAAATGGATGTCACGAAGAATATTCCAGATCCTACTGATAGCGAAAAGACAATCGAGACAACAGAACTAGAAGTTCTCAACTCTATGATTCCACTTTGGAAGAAACAGAAGTCAAAGATTACAGATGATGAATATAACGAATTCTATAAGTCTAAATTCAACGATTGGGAAGATCCACAGAAAGTGATTCACTATAGTGTAGAAGGCAATTTATCTTATACTGCTCTGCTCTATATCCCTTCTCGTACACCTTATAACTTCTATTATCAGGATTTCCAACCAGGTCTACAGCTCTACTCTCATAATGTATTTATTATGGATAAAGTGAAAGATCTGATTCCAGATTACTATCGCTTTGTTCAAGGTGTCGTAGATAGCGATGATTTATCCTTGAATATTTCTCGTGAAATCTTACAGCAGGACCGTCAAGTACAATTACTTGCTAAATCTATCGAAAAGAAGATTCATGGTGCTCTAGAAGATATGTTAAAGAATGACCGTGAAGGTTATGAAAAGTTCTTCGATAACTTCGGTCTAAATTTAAAGTATGGCATCTATCGTAATTATGGTGCCGATAAAGATAAGTTACAGGATCTGATCCTCTATCGTTCTTCAAAAGAAGGGAAGTATGTCACATTTAAAGAGTATGTCGACAACATGAAGAAAGATCAGAAAGCCATTTATTATGCGTGTGGTAAATCTGTTGAAGAAATTGACCGCATGCCTGTCATGGACAAGTTAAAGCAGAAAGATATTGAAGTTCTCTACTTCTTAGATGAACGTGACGAATTTGTATCTGGTATCTTACAGAACTACGATGGCAAACCATTCCAGTCTGTATCTAAGGGAGATCTAGACTTAGATTCCGATGACGAAAAGAAAGCAAAGGAAGAAAAGACAGAAGAGAACAAGGATATGTTGACAGCAATCAAAAACGATCTTGGTGATAAAGTCAAAGAAGTAAAAATTTCTTCCCGTCTAACAGATGATCCAGTCTGTGTCACAGCAGATGAAGGTGTCTCTTTAGAAATGGAAAAATACATGTCACAAGATCCTCTCAATGCTTCCCGTGCAATTAAAGCCAATAAGATTCTTGAACTGAATCCAGATCATCCTTTATTCGCAAAACTTCAGAAAGTATATGCTGATAATCCAGATGATCTAAAAGATTATGCAGAAGTCTTATATAACCAAGCCCTTCTCATTCAAGGTCTTCCAATTGACGATCCAGTGGAATATGCTAGAAAAATTGCCGAATTATTAGTCAAAGCATAATTGATTCTAGCCATATATTTAAACACGCTTTTGAACCCCCTCTTTACCACAACGTAAAGAGGGGGTTTCATTGCAATACAAACAAACATAAAAAATGGATGTCTCCTGTAAAATACAGCGAAACATCCCTATAAAACGTCTATAAATAAGTTATAAACAAAAATGAGACAAACAAATTCCCAGGCAACTCGAGTCACTACACAACAACTGACTTTGCATTAACCAATCACGCCACCACGTTGTTCCGGAAGCTGTGCTAATAAAATGGCTGCAAAGATTAATGCACAACCAAAGAACTCTCGCAATGATAGAACTTCATGTAAGAATAGAAATCCAAAGATAGCTGCGAAAACCGCTTCTAACGAAAGAATCATCGATGCAACTGCCGGTTCCGCACCACGTTGTCCAAGAATCTGTAACGTATATGCAATACCAGAAGAAAGAACACCTGCATAAAGGATCGGTGCTCCTGCCGCAAAAATATTTGCAAGACTTGGATGTTCAAATACAATCATAGGAACGAAAGCAATTGCTGCAGCTACAAAGAACTGAATACATGACATCCTCACACCATCCGTAAGTGGTGAAAAATAATCAATAACAAGGATATGAACAGCAAACATGACAGAACCCAATAATACACGCAAATCACCAGATTCAATCGAAACAGAACCAGAAATACTTAAGAAATAAAATCCAATGCAAGAAAGAACTACACATCCCCAAACAAGAGGTCTTGTCTTCTTTCCTATAAACAATCCAAGTATTGGCACAATAATTGTATAAAGCGCCGTCAAAAATCCTGCTTTACCAACTGATGTTGTCTGAATACCGAACTGCTGTAATACACCACCTGCACATAGAGCGCATCCACAAGCAATTCCTCCCATCAAAAGTACTTTTCTTTCCGCAATCTTTTCCGTCTTTGTTTCTTTGCCATCTCTTCCTCTCAATTTATCGATAAATGGAATTAGAACGACCAATGTCAAACCACCCACAAAATAACGAAGACAGATGAACGTCCATGGACCTATATAGTCCATTCCTGCCGACTGTGCAACAAATGCACCACCCCATATGAAAGCACATAAAAACAGCATGATATTAGACTTAGTCTTATTATTCATGTATCTCCTCCTGTACAAATCCTCGATCAAAATGAATGACTGTATAGATTTTCTTTTCTCTTCCTTCGAAAATCTTATCAATCGCATCCTTAATCTCTTGTGTTGAATACTTACATTCAAAAGGATATACAACATCAAATACCAAATTTGTATGTGTCACCCCAGACACCATTCGAAAATCATGCATAGACAATCCACAATTCAATTGATCTAATACAGCTTGAATCTCTTTATGATATGCATTAATTTCTGGATTTGATACATCAACTGGATCTAAATGCAATGTCATCATGACATGTAAATGATTCTGTATCTCATTCTCCGCTGTATCAATAACATCATGCGCTTTCACAAAATCCATATGACTATCGACCTCTGCATGTGCAGAACCAATCTTAGAACCTGGACCATAATCATGGATGATCATATCATGAACCCCCATAATCTCAGAATGAGACAGAATCTGTTTTGTAATCTGTTCTGTCAATTCTGGATCTGCCGGCGTTCCTAATAAACGCGTAATAATATCTTTGGCAATTTCATAGCCAGAATAGAATAAGAAACAAGATAGGACGACACCAAAGATTCCATCAAATGGAATATGTGTAAAATAAGAAGATAAAATCATTGCCAACAAAGAAATTGCAGTTGTCAGAACATCATTCCGCGAATCTTTTGCTGTGGTGAGCATAACAATGTTATTGAGTTTCTTGCCTAACTTTGTATTAAAGACTGACATCCATAATTTCACCAGAATCGATGCCAGCAATAACAAGAACAGCCCCATACTGAAATGGACAACTTCCGGGGAGAATATCTTCTTCACACTTTCCACAAATAACTGGAATGTTACAACAAAGATAATAATCGATACGACGAATGAAACAATATATTCCATTCGTCCATGTCCAAATGGATGTTCTTTATCGGCAGGTTTAGATGCAAGCTTATAGCCGAACATAGTAATAAGACAGGACATACAATCCGATAAGTTATTGAAACCATCCGAAATAACCGCAATCGAATTCATTAAGAAACCCGCCACAACTTTAATAAAGAACAAAAAGATATTACATACGATACCTGTAATACTCGAAAGAATACCATAGGCTAATCGTGTCTTTTCATCCTCTACGTTATCTGGATCTTTTATAAAAAGTTTTACCAATAAATCTGTCATTTTTTTATCACCTTGACTGTTATTTTATTACCGTCAGGGCATTTTTTCCATGTTTTTTCACAAATTCACAATTTTCTACCTTTCTACCCAAATAAATATATGGTAAAAAAGCAAAAGCTAAAATAAGTAACGTTCCACCAAAGCCAAATGGTAATGAAGGAATACATACCGCCACAAAGAAAGAACCAATCAAGAATACTTCATAGATACGGCAATCCCCATACTGATAATTTTCTTTCGAACACCACGTATATGCGTGTATCAAAGAAGAAAAAGCCATAACAAAGAGAGAATGATAACTCAATACAAGTCCAGATTTCTCAATCAGTACCAATTCAGCCAGAGAGAGTAACGTAATCGTATCCCAATGTTCCATAATCCCTTTCGTACCTGCACACTTCATGGCAAATAGGATAAGAAGTAGCGCTGTCATAAGAGCTGCTGTATCTTTTCCATTGAGCACAAAACCAAAACCGAACAACATAAGACTACCACTTAATACTTTCATATCTTTCCTTTCCATCTTTCTCACCTCTTCCTGGTATTATGGTAATTCTTTTTTTGCATCATACTGTACAAGATGATGTACAATATATAAGAAAAGGAAAAGGAAAATGAAGCAAGGAAATACAATCGTACTCCCCCTACTGATACGTAAAATATTATTAAAATATAGTGATGACACGCATAATGTATCACTTCCGATGATACAGAAATATTTAGAAGAAGATGGCATCAGTGCCGATCGCCGTACAATCTATAATGCAATCCATGCCATTAACGAGACGGGTGATCTTGTTGCTCTGCATCGCAATCGTTCTGATGGTGGATACCATATTGACCATCCTATTACAAAAGAAGAAGCTTTTCTCTTATTGAATATATTAGATGAATCTACGGCTCTTACCGAAGAAGAATATTCTTCTTTAAGAGAAAAGATATTATCGTTGATTTCGATTCCCGCTCAAAAAGATCTTCCAAATACCCATATTACAGAACATTGTATCGAAACACCGATCTTACCTATTCTACGCATCTTATTAGATGCGATTGCATCATTACATCCAGTTGAGTTCTTATATTATGATCTTAGTCTTTCGAAAACAAAGAACTATCGTAAAGATAAAAAAATATATCATCTCGTCCCTTATGCAATCGTATCGCGAAATGGTAAATTCTACTGTATCTTCTACTCAGAAAAGCACCATTCCTTTGCAAACTATCGTCTTGATAAAATGGATCATGTGCAGATTTGTGAAGAAATCGCTGTCCCCGTACATTTTTCATTAGCCGATCACTTGCGTACCTCCTTCCAAATGTATCATGGTAGTGCGCAAACAATAACAGGAGAATTCCACATTAATCTAGCCAATGCTGTACTGGATGAATTTGGTGATAATCTATTGATTTCCAAAGTAAATCAAGATACATTTACCGCTTCTATCCGTACCGCCATTACCCCAACCCTCATCGGTTGGCTCTTGCAATATTATGATCAGATTCATATCTCATATCCAAAAGAGTTAAAAGAGAAACTATTGCATATTGCATCACATATTCAAAAAGAATATCAGGAGTAACTATGAACACAGAAGAAAAGATTCAAAAGTTTCAAGAGATTCTAAACAAAGCAACACATATCGTCTTCTTCACTGGTGCCGGTGTATCGACAGACAGTGGTATTCCCGATTTCCGTTCGCAAGATGGTCTTTATAATCAAAAATATTCTTTACCACCAGAAGAAATTATCTCCCATCATTATTTCGAAGAGAATCCAGAAGAGTTTTTCCGTTTTTATCGTGACAAGATGATTCATACAGAAGCGGAACCAAATTCGGTGCATCGCTTTATTGCACAATGCGAAAAAGCCGGAAAATCACTTGGTGTCGTAACCCAAAACATTGATGACCTACACCAAAAAGCCGGTTCCAAACATGTATATGAGATCCATGGTTCGATCATGCGTAACTATTGTGAAGACTGTGGAAAGTTCTATCCAGTTGACTTTATTGCAAATGCGAAAGGAGTACCTCATTGTTCCAAGTGTGGTGGTATTGTCAAACCGGATGTCGTTCTATATGAAGAAGGTCTATCTTCTGCGGTATGGAATGGAGCAGTCGCTGCCGTGCAAAGCGCAGATGTCCTCGTTGTTCTAGGAACATCTTTAGTTGTTTATCCTGCCGCAAGTCTATTGCGTTTCTTTGGTGGAAAACATCTGGTTCTCATTAATCGTGATGCAACACCATATGATGGCGAAGCCGATCTAGTGATCAATAATTCCTTCTCCAACATTTTTCCTAAATTACATATCTAAAAAAAGTAGTCCAATCACTTCGTCAGAAAACTTTCAAAAATCAAAAAAGAGGAACCCATTGTATGAATTCCTCTCCCTATCCTATTTTGCAGAATCATTTATAAATAAATAACAAACTATATTCGCGGTTACAACCCCTAATATAATACCTGCAATAATTTCAGGCAGTGTATGTCCCATTTTTTCTGGAAGTTCTTTCTCACAAAGAGGTTCTTTTCCTTCTTCTTTTAAACGGGCATTATATTCATTCAAGATTTTATCAATCTGTCCTGTCTGATAACGCACACCTCTCGCATCATAAAATACAATCAATGCCAAAGCTCCAGCTATCGCAAACGAAACACTACCAAATCCATCCACAAGACCACAGGCAATCGCTAATGAAGATACCGTAGCACTATGAGCTGATGGCATACCTCCGCTTCCATAGAAACGTTCCACTTTGAACTGCCCTTTAAAAAGTTCAAGAATCACTTTAATCAACTGTGCTAAAAACCAAGCCGTAACTGCTGCAATTAATATCTTATTTTGAATCAGACTTTGAAACCACTTCATACTATCGCCTCAATAAATAAAATAAATACTTATTTAACATAGCATATTTCTGTTTAATTTATATTAAATCTTCCATCAAATAAAAAAAAAAGATAGAATAGGACAGAATAGGGGGAAATTATGAAATTAGTCTATCAAACACAAGACAAACCGGCCTTTCGTAAAATGGTCATTTTTGCATTCCAGCAAGTACTAGCTATTATGGCTGCTACAATTGCCGTACCACTCATTGTTGGTAATGGAATGTCCACTGCCGCTGCACTGTTCGGTGCAGGTATCGGAACACTCGTTTACGTCGCATTCACAAAACGCAAGAGCCCAGTATTCCTTGGCTCATCCTTTGCCTTTATTGGTTCCATGTCTGCTGCCTTCGCAGGAGCGGTCAGTGCACAAGCAGGATATGCAGGACTTGTTATCGGTGCTCTTTTTGCAGGGCTGGTATATGTTGTCATTGCAGGAATTATCAAAGCTGTCGGTGTCGAATGGATCGACAAGATCATGCCACCCGTTGTTATCGGTCCTACAGTTGCAATTATCGGTCTGTCTCTTGCGTCTAATGCTGTTGGCGATCTTCAGAAAAGTTCTGTTACTGGAGAACCTACACAGTGGGCAATTCTGTGTGGACTTGTCGCACTAATCACAACAATGCTCGTAAGTACATACGGAAACAAAACATTCAAACTAATTCCATTTATTATTGGTATTCTTGCAGGTTACGCTACTGCAACTGTTCTCACTCTGATTGGCAATAGCACAGGTAATGCAGCTATGCAGATTGTAAACTTCTCTGCTATCACTTCCTTGTTTAAGGATGGCATAACATTGCAATCGTTCTTCTCTGTTCCAGACTTTGCTTTCTTAGAAGCAAGTAAAGGATTCAGTCAAGTGGATGCTACATACCTCGGTTCTGTTGCAGTCGCTTATATTCCTGTCGCTTTTGTTGTATTTGCCGAACATATCGCTGACCACAAGAACATTTCTTCTATCATCGAAACGGATCTTTTAGAAGATCCAGGGTTATCCCGCACCCTCCTTGGCGATGGTGTCGGTTCAATTGCTGGCGCATTCTTCGGCGGATGCCCTAATACAACATATGGCGAATCCGTTGCTTGTGTCGCTATTACACGTAACGCTTCTGTCGCAACAATCATCTGTGCCGCAATCGAATGTATCTTAATCTCCTTTATCAGTCCTATTATTGCCTTTATTTCCTCCATCCCAGCTTGTGTCATGGGTGGTGTATGTATGGCACTATATGGATTCATCGCTGTATCTGGTCTTAAGATGATTCAGCGTTTAGATCTCGATGTGAACAAGAACTTATATGTCGTTTCTACAATTCTGATTTCTGGTATTGGCGGACTTTCTCTTACTTTCGGTAAGATTACTATCACATCGGTTGCTTGTTCCTTAATCCTTGGTATTCTCGTCAACTTCCTTCTTCGTAAAGATCCAAATCCAGTGCCAGAAATCACAGAAGATGAACTTGATGAAGAAATCTCCAAGAATTCTGCAAGCAATCATTGAAAAACACCTAAAACATGGTAAAATATGCCCGTCAGCGATGACAGAGAAAGAACATACGGAATCTGCATAGCGATCTTCGGATGGTGCAAGCGAAGACAGAGGAACATGTTTGTAAGGCTCTCGAGCATATGACCGCAAGTCAGCGTTAATGACTTCAATGAGGCGGTAAGTTATACCGTGAATTAGGGTGGTACCACGAACAAGCTCTCGTCCCTATGGAGGAGAGCTTTTATATTGGGAGGATAACATGGCAGAAGAATTAACAAAAGAAGAAAAAGCCAGAATTAAAGAAGAACGCCGTAAGGCATTCCTGGCAGCGCATCCAGAATTAGCCGCAAAGCAGAAGGAAGCGGAAAATAAAAAGAATAAGACAAAAGAAAAAGCAGCAGCCGTTTCTTCTGACGTAGCAAACATCGCAGAAAACGATCAGATGCAGGCAAGAATCGATAAGATGAATGCCCTCCGTGAACAGGGAATCGATCCTTTCGGACATGCATTTGATCAGAAAGATCATGCAGCAGACATCAAGTCCAAGTTTGAAAATTGCACACTGGAAGAACTTCAGCAACAGGATAACAAGGTATCCATCGCTGGTCGTATCATGTCTAAGAGAAGAATGGGTAAATTAGGATTTATCCACTTACTTGATCGTAGTGGACAGATTCAGATTGTCATTAACCAGAGAATTGTCGGCGATACAATCTACGATCTATTTAAGAGTGCTGACCTTGGTGATATTATCGGCATCCAGGGTAAAGTCATCAAAACAAATGCTGGTGAGCTATCTGTAGAAGTACATAAATACGAACATCTTTCCAAAGCATTAAGACCATTACCTGAAAAATATCATGGTCTTACAGATAAAGAAGAAAGATATCGTAAGAGATATCTCGATCTTATCGAAAACGATAAATCCCGTGAAATTGCTATCTTAAGACCACGTATTATCCGTGCTATCCAAAGATGGATGGATGATCATGGTTATATTGAAGTGGAAACACCTATTTTACAGCCAATCCTTGGTGGTGCAAATGCAAGACCATTTATCACTCACCACAATGCATTAGATAAGGATTTCTATCTCCGTATCGCTACAGAACTTGCTTTAAAGAGACTCGTTGTCGGTGGTATGGAACGTGTTTATGAAATTGGTCGTATCTTCCGTAATGAAGGTATGGACTTAAAGCACAATCCAGAATTCACAACAATGGAAGCTTATTGTGCATATTCCGATTTAGAAGGTATGATGGAAATGAATGAGCAGTTATTTGAATATGTTGCTCAGGAAGTATTCGGTCGTACAACATTTGAATTTATGGGTAAAACAATCGATCTGAAAGGTCCTTATAAGAGATGGAATATGGTCGATGCAGTCAAGGAAGTGACAGGTGTAGACTTCTGGCAGCCAATGACTGTGGAAGAAGCACTCGCTATTGCAAAAGAACATAATGTCGAAGTTGCTCCACACCAGCATACAGTTGGTAACATCATCTCCCTCTTCTTCGATCAGTTCTGTGAAGATAAGATTGAACAGCCAACATTCGTTTATGGTCATCCAATCGAAATTTCTCCACTCGCAAAGAAAAATCCAAAGGACCCACGTTTCACAGAAAGATTCGAACTGGAGATTATGGGTATTGAAATGGATAACGCCTTTACTGAGCTCAACGATCCAATCGATCAAAGACAGCGTTTTGAAAAGCAGCTCGAAGCAAAAGCACAGGGTGATGATGAAGCATCTGAGATGGACTCTGATTATGTAGAAGCTCTGGAATATGGACTCGCTCCTACAGGTGGTATCGGTATGGGTATCGACCGTTTGATTATGTTAATGACAGGTTGTGACTCAATCCGTGAAGTTCTCTTATTCCCTACTATGAAACCAGTGGATGGTACAAATAAGAAGAACGATTCTAAGAAAACATCTGAAGAAAAGTAATCTTCTCTATTCAAAATCTAAATGAAAAGCCTGATTTCTTATTCGATATGAATCAGGCTTTTCTTTTATTCTATTCTTTATACAAAGATACTATTCACTGCTAATTTTCAAAATTCTCACAATGAGGTAATTAAAGAATCCAACATAAACTTCTCTCGAAAGCTCATCCAAGAATAGGATAGAGGAATAAATTCAAAGATTTATTGCCCCTCCCATTGAACCGTTCGTACGGGT